>NZ_BPPH01000008.1:0-108833 GCF_021602765.1 Acinetobacter sp. KAM396 | reverse complement strand
TGCTGAAAAGGTTGCCGACACATAAAGTGACTCAGATTGAAGAATTGCTACCACACCGCTGGAAACCTGAACCGAATTAAAAAATAGGCATGGGGTTCAGCGGACGCTTACTATTTTTCTATCTAAATTTAAAAAATATATTAAAAACAGTGTTTTAAAAAATATTTATGCAGCAAAGCCTCTTGCATGCTATAAAACCCACATTTCTAAAAGCAGACTGATTTAAAATTCAGCGTATTACTTGTTTCAGCAAAGCAAATCGGGAAATTCATCTGGTATTCGCAAATTTTGCATTGTAATTCTGTGTCAGGCTTTTTATTATTGCCGCCTTATTTTCACGATCAAGCCTGGAATTGAAATTGAGTAATTTTCTAAGCGAACACCTGATTCATCGTGACGATGAGTTTATGGTAATCCATAAACCCGCTGGCATACTCACTGTTCCAGGTAAAACAGCAGATTTGCAAGATTGTGTAATCAGTCGTCTGGTTAAAATTGAACCACGCACTTTGCTGATTCATCGTTTAGATCGTGATACTTCGGGTATTTTAGTATTCGCACTCACGAAATGGGCACAAAAGCAAATTTCGCGTCAGTTTCAAGAACGCCAAACCGATAAAACCTATCAGGCATTGGTGGCAGGGCAACTGCAAGGTGAAGGCACTGTAGATGTGCCAGTGGTCTACGATCCTGCACATCCTCCATTACACATTGCCGATGCAACCCATAACAAACCTGCGTTAACGCATTGGCGCGCATTGGAACAGTTTGAATTGCAGGGGCAAATCGTGACTCGTGTGCAACTGACGCCGATTACTGGTCGTTCGCATCAACTGCGAGTACACATGCAATATTTAGGTCATCCAATTATTGGTGATACTTTGTATGCCACGCCCGAACAGCAACAACTCATGCCTCGTTTGTGTTTACATGCAGCAGAATTAAGTTTTCTGCATCCACAAACTGAGCAACGTGTACAGTTTACTTGCCCAGTCCCATTTTAAGCGAAAAAGATTACGCAAAGCCTGTGCTTTAGGCTCTCTTTTTAGTGCGCTTTATGTCAAAATATATTGCTATACGCCCTGAATTTTTGCTCAAATACTCAGCTGGTTTTGCGCAAAAATTTATACGCCCTAACTTCTAAATAAAGGTGGAAAAATTGCAGCAGTTTGCTATTGGTCAACGTTGGTTATCAGACACAGAAACGGAATTAGGACTTGGTGTTCTGATTGATGTAGATGAGCGATCGGTCAGCATTTTATTCCCTAAAAGTGATGAAACCCGTGTCTATGCACGCAATAACGCACCTTTATCGCGTATCATTTTTAATGTAAATGATGAAGTTCAAGACCAAGAAGGCAATGTGTGGACGGTTGAATCGGTCGAAGACCGTCATGGCGTATTGCGTTATAACGTAGTGCGTCGTTTGCAAGATGGCAGTGAAGAAAAGAAATCACTGAATGAAACCCGTATTGGTGCAAGTATCCAACTTTCAAAACCATTAGACCGCTTGCTTGCTAGCCAAATTGACTATAAAGAATGGTACGACTTGCGTATTGAAGCCTTGTTGATGCAAGCCAATATGCAAAGTAGCCCACTGCGCGGCTTGGTGGGTTCGCGTGTAGGTTTGATTCCACATCAACTTTATATTGCACATGAAGTCGGTAAGCGTTTTGCGCCACGTGTCTTATTGGCAGATGAAGTTGGTTTAGGTAAAACCATTGAAGCAGGTTTGATCATCCATCAGCAACTCAAAACAGGACGTGCGGAACGTATCCTGATTTTGGTACCTGATTCGCTGCAATATCAGTGGATGATTGAAATGCGTCGCCGTTTCAATCTGCAATTCTCTTTGTTTGATTTAACCCGTACGGCATCTATTAAAGAACACGATCCTGACCTGAATCCATTCTTGACCGAACAATGCATCATTGCTTCAGTCGATTTAATGATTGACCACGATGACTTACGCGAACAAGCCCTAGAAGCAGGTTTTGATTTGCTGGTGGTCGATGAAGCGCATCACTTAATGTGGAGCGAAGAAGAAGGTGGTAATGACCGTTATGATCTGGTCGAAGAATTAGCCGAACAAACCGCAGGGGTGTTATTGCTTACAGCAACGCCTGAGCAACTGGGTGTAGAAAGCCATTTTGCGCGTTTACGTTTACTCGATCCGCAGCGTTTTAGTTCACTAGACCGTTTCTTGGATGAAGAAGCGCAATATCAACATACGGCAAAAATTGCCGAAGTCTTAATGTCAGATGCCGCATTGGAAGAAAGCCATTTGGTTGCACTGGAAGGCTTGTTGGGACATCGCATTGAAGATAACCCAGAGCAGCGTTTCCGTGCCATCCACGAATTATTAGACCGTCATGGTACAGGGCGTATTTTGTTCCGTAATACCCGTGAAGCAATTCAAGGTTTCCCAGGTCGTGATTGTCAGCCTGCGCCGTTACCTGCGCCAGAAAACTGGTCTAAAGATGGTAAATTACGTGAACAAATGTGGCCAGAAGAAGCACAGCTCGATGGCAGTTGGATGGAAACTGACCCGCGTGTAATGTGGCTCATGGAGCGTTTACGTAGTGATTTAAAACACAAAAAAGTGCTTTTAATTGCGCGTAGCGGTCCTGTGGTAGAGGCTCTTGAAAATGCGCTCCGCCTACATGCAGGCATTCGTACCGCCATGTTCCATGAGGGCATGAGCTTGTTAGAACGTGATCAAGCGGCAGCATATTTCGCAGAAGATTCTTATGGTGCACAAATTTTATTGTGTTCGGAAATTGGTTCCGAAGGGCGTAACTTCCAGTTTGCATCAGACCTGATTTTGTTTGACTTACCTGCCAATCCCGACGTGTTAGAACAACGTATCGGTCGTTTAGACCGTATTGGTCAAGAAAACCGTATTCAAATTCATGTGCCGTATTTGGTGGGGACTGCGCAAGAGCGTATGTTCCGTTGGTATAACGAAGCACTCAATATTTTTAGCAATATTTCACCCACTGCACAAACCTTGCAGGAAAATTTTATTGTCGATTTAAAACACTGCTTACTTGCAGACTTAGGACAACAGTTTGACGATTTACTGGAAGCAGTCAGTGTGCAGCGTGAAGCTTTGGAAGCAGAACTTCAAGCGGGTCGAGATCGTTTGTTGGAATACAACTCTTGCCGTCCTGTGGTGGCGCAGGAAATTGTACAAGCTTTAGAAGATTACGATGACAATACTACGTTGCCTATGTTTATGAAGCGCTTTATGGCATCGACCAATATTGACTTCGATGAACAAAGCAATGGCACGGTGATTATTAAACCAACTGATCAAATGCAAGTGCAAGGTTTGACCTTAGACGAAGAAGGCATGACCGCGACTTTCTATCGGGATCAGGCACAAATTCGTGAAGATGCACAGTATTTGACCCTAGAACATCCATTCACAGAAAGCGTGATGGAAATGATCAATACACAAGGTTTTGGTAGCACCAACGTTGCGGTATTAAAATCTGCCGCTTTGCCACAAGGTTCAGTGTTACTGGAAGTTTGGTTTAAGGTGGATGTCATTGCACCGAAAGCGCTGAACTTACCGTCGAGCTTACCGCAGCAACTGATTCGTGTCTTGCTGAGCGAAAAAGGTCAAGATTTATCGCAAAAAATAGCACCCGAAATTTTAAAACCATATTTACATCATTTAGATGGTAACAGTTGCCGCCAAGTGGTGAAAGCACGTCGTGATGTGATTGAAACACGTTATAAACAGGCTTTGGAATTGGCTAAAACAGCATTGCCAGAACTTATACTACAAGCCAAAGACACGTATAATAAAAAATGGCAATATGAGATTGACCGTTTAAGCTATTTGAAACAATTTAACCCAAGTATTCGTGAAGATGAAATTACACGTTTACAGAAATTGCAAAAAGAAGGTGTGGCATTATTAGATGGTGCATCGGTCACGCCTGAAGCGATTCAGGTGATGGTGGTGGTAAAGCCATAAAAAGTGCATTCAATACAGGTGTCTAGTCGGTGTATTTGTATTGAGTCAGTTTTAATCAATCACTTTTTTTTAATATTTGGCATCTTCTAAATTGCATGGTTTAAGTTGGGTATTGCGCCTCATTTTTACGGAGCAATTTAGGGGTGCTTTTTTAATATCGCAATAAAAATTTTGTGCGAGATTTTTCACATAACAGACTTAAACAAATTAGTAATCAGTGCTTATGTGTCATTAAAATGACTCATAATTTATCTTTTTCAGCATTCTGGTCATTTGCAAAACTTAGTGGTATGCGTAGTTTAAGGGCTGTTGATCTTTTATTTATGATTGATGTGCCAAGTGTTGAATTTGTAAGCGCGTACGCATAGATCAAGTCACAGACCCGATATTCTTTTTTAAGCGTATTTTAAATGACTAAAGCTGCAATTCATTTTACCCATGCCAATGGTATTCCTTCTGCCAGTTATCAAAAGTTTTTTCAATGTTTTGAAGCAGATTATCATTTAAAGTCAATTCCACTGATTGGTATGCAAGCAGAATTTCCTGTGACCTATAAGTGGACCTATTTGATTCATCAAGTGATTCAGGACATTGAGCAGCAGTTTCCAAAGCAACAAGTGATTGGTTTAGGGCATTCTTTTGGTTCATTATTAACCCTGATGTGTGCCTATCAGCGTCCAGATTTATTTTCTCAATTGATTATTATGGATCCACCTTTTGTGATTGGATCGAAGTCGGCATTATTTGAAATTTTACAAAAATTTAAACTGAAATATGTAGATCAACTCACACCTGCCGCCGTGACCATGAAGCGTCGAGATCATTGGGCTAGCCATGCAGAAGCCTATCAAGCTTTGCGGCATAACCGTTTATTTAAAAATTTTGATGCACAATGTTTTGAAGATTATTTTGCTAGTGGCATACAAGTCGACGCACAAAGAGGTGGTGTGACATTAACAATTCCAAAACGGATAGAAGCTGAAATATTTAGAACCGTACCTGCATGGTGGTGGCACACACCACGCAAAGCCCCAGATGTACCTGTGCATTTAATTACAGCAAGGCACAGCCCATTTTATTTGCAAGGTTTACCGCAAGGCATGCAAAAAACTTATGGAATTGAGTTTAGTGTGCTCGAGGGAGGACACATGTTTCCTTTGGAAAATCCAGAAACCACAGCAACATATGTGCAGAAATTAATTCAAAAACAAAACGCTTAACAGCAAAGTCTAGCAATTAAATGCTTAAACGCGCGTGACCTGATTCAGGAAAATCGTCCGATTTATCCTGTGTTATGTTAACGAATTTTGGCATCATCCAAATGACGTGCACCTTCTAAAATCATACGAATCATAATCATGGTTTGTTCGGCAGTTTCTTTACGTGCTGCAGTGGGCATGTCTATGACTTTAGCGCCCATATTAAATACGAGTTGTGTAATGGCTTTAGCTGCAATGTCGGGATGTGCCAATTTACTGTTATTAAAACGTTCCAAACGAATTAAATCATCCTGTAATTCTTGCTGAAAATAATTCAACTGGCGCTCAACAGCAAGTTTATAAGAGGTTGAACCTGTATAACCTTCACGTAATAGCAGACTTAAATTGCCCTCATCGGTATCTAGTTGTTCAATAAATACCTCAACCGAACTGCGAATAATGCTGTTTTGTTTTGTTGCTTTTAAACGTGCTTCATGCAGAATTTGACGCAACACCACACCTGCACGATCAATCAGTTCAATCGCAAGTTCATCGATATCTTTAAAATGACGATAAAAACTGTTTGGTGCGATGCCTGCTTCACGTGCAACTTCACGCAAACTTAAAGATGCGATACTTTTTTGTGGGCCAATTAAATTTAATGCTGCCTGAAATAACTCTTGTTTTGTAATTGTGGCTTTACGCCCAACCGTACGCACGACAAGAGGCTCGCGAACCGTTTCTGATTCTGGAAAAGTCACATCATGCTTTGTTTTCATGGCAGGCTGAGTCATATTTTCAATAATTTATAAGCTTAGAGGCATTATAGCGGTTGCGCCAGTACTTGTGAAACGATTAGAAACAATACAGATGTATATACAAATATATATACATGTGTATAATAACTAAAATTTCATCGTGTGGTGCTGAATCATGCAGCTAACTGAAAAAAGAAAATCACCCTTATCCAGTATTGCAAACGCAGTACTAGATCCTTATGCAGCAAACTTCTGGTTGCAAAAAATTAATCCATTATGGTCGGTGAATCAATCACTTGGCAAAATTGTGAAAAAAGATACTGCCGCACAAGGTGTGGTGAGTTTAACTTTGCAATTCAATAATAAATTCCAAGTTGGTGCAGCAGGGCAGCATCATCCTGTTTATGTGACCATTCGAGGCGTGCGTTATGAGCGAACCTATAGTTTGACTCAGCTTGATACACAACACGTTTTGTTGACAGTGAAAAAAGTTGATCAGGGCAAAGTCAGCACTTGGTTGGTTGAGCAAGCTAAAGTTGGCGATATTTTGGAGTTAGGTACGCCTTATGGTGATATGCAATTGCCTGTACAAGTTCAGCCTTTAATTCTATTGGCAGCGGGTAGTGGTATCACACCGATGTATAGTTTGCTACAGGATATGGCGAAATCTGGTCGTCTTGGGAGCACTCCAGTAATTTTAATGTATTGGGTAAAAACCTTTACAGACGCAGCATTTAAAGCACAATTTGAAGCTTGGGCACAGCAATATCCAAACTTTAAATTTCAAGTGTTTTATACCCAAGAGCCGAGTGTGGCACACAGCCGTTTAAATAACGAACATCTTCAGCGCCTGACAGAGATTGAAAAAAGTGCTGTATTTGCTTGTGGTCCATCGGGTTTTACCACCCAAGTTGAACAAATATTTACACAGGCGGCTTTACTTAAAACAGAAGCCTTTAGCATGAGCCCAGTTTTGGGAGATGATGTTGGCTTGGTACAAGTGACTTTAACCAAGTCTAAAAAGATAGTGACCATTCCAAAAGGTAAATCTATTTTAGAAAGCTTAGAGCAGCAAAATATTAAACCACAATACGGCTGCCGCATGGGTATTTGCCATAAATGCGTATGCAACAAGGCCGAAGGTGCAACTAAAAACTTGGTTGATGGGGTTCAAAATAGCGAACCGAATAACCAATTGAAAATATGCGTCAATTCAGCACAAACCGATTTAATTATTGATTTATAAATGAGTTACGATTATGAATATGCCAGTAAAAATAGAATATTTTCACAATCCTAAAAACCGTGAACTCACACAATTTGAATTAGATGAGCTTGCACGTGAATTAGACGCAATCAAACAAGAAGTTTTGGATGATATTGGCGAAAAAGATGCCAAATACATCCGCCGTATTTATTCAACGATTCGTTATAGCTCAATCGCAGGTCGTACATTATTGTTCGCAGGTTGGTTCCCGCCAGCATGGGTGTTGGGTACAGGTTTGTTAGGTTTTGCCAAAATCATGGAAAACATGGAATTGGGGCATAACGTCATGCACGGTCAATATGACTGGATGAATGATCCTAAATTTAACGGTGCAAGCTATGAGTGGGATACAGTAGGGACGTCGGACAACTGGCGTCAAACCCATAATTTTAAGCACCATACTTATACCAATATTAAAGGTATGGATGATGATATTGGTTATGGTTTAGTACGTTTGTTCCCCGAACAGCGTTGGAGATCGGGCTATTTATTGCAACCTTTATACAGTATTCCGTTCTGCTTATTGTTCCAATGGGGTGTCGCAATTCAGAATTTAGAAATCGGTAAAATTTTGAATGGTCGCAAAAGCAAAGCCCAAGCTAAAAAAGAATGGCAACCTATGCAGAAGAAAATCGGAAAACAATTGTTTAAAGATTATGTGTTTTTTCCATTAATAGCAGGTCCTGCGGCTTTACCTGTGTTTACAGGTAATTTGGTTGCGAATGGGATTCGTAATATTTGGACATTCAGTATAATTTTCTGCGGTCACTTTACTAAGGATGTAGAAGTATTTCCAAAGTCTGTAATGCAAAATGAAAGTCGTGGTCACTGGTATATGCGTCAAATTCGTGGTTCATCGAATTTGACAGGTTCTGAAGCATTCCACATTTTGACAGGGCATTTAAGCCACCAAATTGAACACCATTTATACCCGGATATTCCAGCACGTCGCTATCGTAAAATGGCACCTAAAGTTCAAGCGGTGTGTGAAAAATATGGCTTAAACTATAACAATGCGAGCTTAGTCAAACAGTACGGTAGTGTGCTTAAACGTATTGTGAAATATGCTTTTCCGTTTAAGAAGTAAACAGTGTTATTCTCTTTAAAGACGTCGTTATTGTGGTGAATTAATCTAATCACAAATAAATATAGAGATGTCACTTAAAAAACCTACAATTTATTGTGGGTTTTTTATTTCACTCATCAAAATCAAGCCCGTTTTTTACAAGCCACAATTTCTGGTAATGAATGATCTACACCCACCATATAAGAATAAGTCGCCAAACTCAGCATGGCTTCATCTTCATCACTATTGCCATAAGCATAAATAGCTGCATAATCTTTTAAATTGTATTGTTCTAAAATCCGTATTTTCTTTTGTTCCTGACTGCAATCAGGTGTTGAATATCGCCCTGTAAATTGCTGCTTTTCAATTGCTGTTTCAGTACAAATCAAAGCGACATTTAACTGCTGACAAATATACTGTAAATAAATATCCACACTTGCAGAAACAACCACCACTTCATCTCCATTGAATTGATGCTGCTTTAATTGTTGTAATAGTTGTGGGTTAAGATCATGTATTAAATCTACTGCGTAGCGCTGTGCAAGTGCTAATATTTCAGCTGTATTTGCATCTTTAAACATAGCATTAAACAATTTAGGGCGCATGGAATGTGCAGGATAGACTTTTAAATAGTAAGCCTGAATCCAAGGCAAGATTTTAAGTCCTTGCTTAAAAATATGCCGCTTAGATAAAGCATAGAAAATAAACCCTGTAAAACTGTCTTTGCTGCACAGGGTTCCATCAAAATCAAATAGGGCTAGATTTTTATATTTTTGGCTTTTTGCATGCATGTTTTATAACGTCCATTGACTCGCGTAGCAAACCAATTGGTGTTGTAATCTCGACTCAGTTTAGGCCCTGAAATGACCACTTGCGGCATCATGGCATAAAATGGCTCTTTGCCCGTTTGCGCTTTATAGAGTTTTGTGACCGCCAAATAAGTTGCAGTGTCTTCAAATTTCTTTTCTTTTTCTTTTTTTAGGTCTGCACGAATTTGTCGTGGGGTGACTAAAATATTATGTTTGGAAAAAACGGAAATTAATTCACGTTCAGATTCACTCTTTGCATTACGCACGCTACCATCTTTAGTGTAAAGCAGCAAATCACCATCTAAATCTAATTCTGCTTCGGTTAAATCATTCAGCATACTTTGGAATGCTGCATTGCGGCTCGAATACATGCCAGAGTTATAATCAGCAAAGCGGTATAGCGGTTGATCGTAATCGGCAGGATACATCATTAAACGATGAATCCCGTAATATAATCCGCCATATTGAGTGTATAGATCGCTGCGTAACTCTGCGATGTTACCGCTTTGGCGTTTATGCTCTTTGGCATAGCTAATATGTACTTGCATCGAGCCTAAAGTAGTAATTGGATTAAGTTTTTCGCCAATATTTTGTCCAAACAGTTTGGCAGCACCTGTTAGCGCAGACACATGATAATGTTTGGCCATATAGTCAAAAATTTCACGATACAATTCATCTAATTCACGTTCGGTTTTTACCCGACGCATTTGGCTTAAATAGTTATCTTCAGGGCTTGGGTGGTTTTTTAGTACATCCTGAAAATAGCCTGCGACCGTACCGCCAATGGCGTCGCCCAATTTATCTTTAAACTTCTCATCCAAACGGTCTTGTACTTCTTTAACTGCTTTTTCGCCCAAGCCATAAACTTGAGGGTCAGCTACAAAGTTGGACTCCTGATCAACCACGGCAATAATGGTGCACATATTTTCTTTGGTTTGTGGAATACCTAATTGCTCTGAAATATCGTAAATATCTTTTGCCCAAGAACTACGCTCACTGACCCGATTCGGAATAAGTTTACGGATTTGTTCTGCTTCAAGGGTTGGCTCATTGTCCTTAGACCACCAAGCGCTATCTCCACATGCAGCCAAGCTGAGTGATAAAACCAGCACGCTGAAGGATTTCATCAAAGAATTGAATACAGTGTCTTTCATAGATAAGGGAAACTCGTTCCAAAAGGATGAGCCCAAAGGGCAGATGCAGTATACTATGCCAATCGTTAAAGTTAAGAATATATATGTATATTGGTCCCTATCAACTGTCAAATAATTTGATCGTTGCCCCTATGGCTGGCGTCACAGATAGACCGTTTCGTTCCCTGTGCAAGTACTTTGGTGCAGGGCATGCGGTCAGTGAAATGATGACTTCTGATAAAACTTTGCGCCTGAGTAAAAAGAGTCTATATCGTGCCAATTTTGATGGGGAGCTTGCACCAATTTCCGCACAAATTGCTGGTTCAGACCCGCATGATTTAGCGGAAGCCGCACGTTATCAAGTCGCTAATGGAGCGCAAATTGTTGACATTAACATGGGATGTCCTGCTAAAAAAGTCTGCAATAAACTGGCAGGTTCAGCATTATTGCAAGATGAAGATTTGGTGGCGCGCATTTTAGATACCGTGGTTGGCGCGGTAGATGTGCCTGTCACACTCAAAACCCGTTTAGGTTTTTTGAATGGGCAAGAAAATATTTTACGAGTTGCCAAACGCGCAGAACAAGCAGGCATTGCGGCCTTAGCATTACATGGCCGTACCCGCGAAGATATGTATTTAAACACAGCGCGCTATTCACTGATTAAAGAAGTGAAAAGCATGCTCAATATTCCTGTAATTGCCAATGGTGATATTGATAGTCCTGAAAAAGCCAAATACGTCTTGGACTTTACAGGGGCAGATGCAATTATGATTGGGCGTGCAGCACAGGGACGTCCGTGGATTTTTCGGGAAATCGCACATTATTTAGCAACGGGTGAGCTGTTAGCAGCACCGAGCATTGCAGAAGTTCAAAAAGTATTACTCGGACATTTAGCTGAGCTGTATGAGTTCTATGGCGAATATTCAGGTTGTCGTATTTCACGTAAACATATTGCGTGGTACACCAAAGGTTTACATTCCAGTAACGAATTCCGTCAAAATATGTATCGAGTGGAAACCACAGCAGAACAATATAAAGTAGTAGAAGATTACTTTAATCAGTTACTTGCGCATGGTGAAATTATGAGTGATGTGCAGGTTGAAACCTTGAACTTGTTAGACACAAAGTAATCGCATACAAATATATGCTTTAGCTTGTTTGGAACTAAATAAAAACTCAACTGTGATACACAGTTGAGTTTTCTGTACGTAAACTTAGCGTGCGTGAATCATTTCCAAAACCAACTGATTAATTAAATCTGCTGCTTCTAGTTCACGAATCTGACTCACATTACTACCAGCCCAAAACGGAGCATAACCTTGCTCGCCTTGCGTAACGGCTGCTGCATGCAGCTGTTTTGCAAGATCATAGCTATATGGATAGGTGGGCACAGTTAAACGATCTGGCGTATCTATCTGTGTATGCCAATGATTAATTAAACCACGGGCAGGGCGTCCAGAAATACTGTCTGTCATTTGAGTAATGTTTTGCTGAAATAAAGCTTGTCGATAAGCGGGATTGGCGTTCGAGCTTTTACATTGTACAAAAGCTGTACCCATTTGTACTGCAGAGGCGCCCAAGTTCAGCATTGACTGTGCTTGCTGACCATTCATAATGCCACCGGCTGCAACTACTGGCGAGGTACAATGCTTACGAATCAGTTGTACTAAATCACTGGTTTTAATTGCACTATCAAAAGATTGGTTAAAAATACCTCTGTGTCCACCTGCTTCGATGCCTTGCGCAATAATAATATCAATTCCAGCTGCTTCAATCGCCTGGGCTTCGGCTAAGTTGGTTGCTGAAACCATGGTAATGATCCCTGCATCTTTTAAAGCCTGAATTTGATGTGCATGTGGAATCCCGAAGTGAAAACTGACCGCTTGCGGTTTAGTTTCTAGTACAAGATTTAAATATCCATCATGATCTTTAAAACTTGGATAAATACAATTCAGTTGCCTTGGTGCAGTTACGCCATATCGTTCAAACATTGGCTCAAAATATGCAATCCATGCTTGTGCAGCGACTTCATCTAATGGGCTTGTTTCATGGCAGAAGAAATTGGTTTGAAATGGAAAATTGGTCAACTCTTGAGTCCATAAAATTTGCTCACGTGCAGCATCGACCGTGTTTGCACCTAAACCAAGTGAGCCCAAACCACCTTGATTAGAAACCTCGGCTGCAAGTTCGGGAGTAGAAACACCAGCCATTGGAGCAAGAAAAATAGGATGCTTTATATTCAGTTGTTCTAATAAGGTCATATTATTTACTCCATGTTTTTATCTACTTTGCCCAACTCTAGATTAATTGGCAAATCATATACGTCATTTCCTTATGAAATATTAAGATGAGCAATATCATAAAATTTGCAGATGCTTTCAGGCATAATAATCTGGATGTATGAATTGATGAGTAAATTAATGAAGTCTTTCGTTTATAGTAGTTTTCTTGTAGTGTGTGGATTAATTGCGTGTAGCAATCCACAGGAAACTCAAGAAAATATTGATCCAAAGCAATATCAGGTTGAGGATGCAGCAGCATTGCAGCAACGTATAGATGCTTTAAATGCCAAATTGGCGCAAGACTTCAAACAATTTAAGCAAGTGGAAAGCATCGCATTTGCACATCAATTCCCTTTAGATGTGAAAAATTTACAAACTTTAAATCAGCATTTGGTCGCCAGTA
Source organism: Acinetobacter sp. KAM396 (assembly GCF_021602765.1). NCBI lineage: Bacteria > Pseudomonadati > Pseudomonadota > Gammaproteobacteria > Moraxellales > Moraxellaceae > Acinetobacter > Acinetobacter sp. KAM396. The sequence continues at coordinate 95,928 of NZ_BPPH01000008.1, read as the reverse complement.
CCGCCTTAAAGCCGACTAAAATTGCCTATTGCGATATGATGAATGGTTATTTTGCTGAGTTATATCGCTTAGGACATTACAATCTAGATTTACTTAAAGATGTAAAGTTAGCGCGTGCAGAGCAGGAAAATTTGGTTGCAAATTTTGCCAATGCCGAATCTTATTATGATTTTATTTTGAATCGTTACACCAGTTACCGCCAAGTACAACAGACTATGGGTTATGGTTGTAATTTAAAAGCTGCATTGTAATTTCGGTAGGATTTGGGTGTATTGTTTAAATTGTGTTAAATAAAAAAACTCCTGAGACATCCTCAGGAGTTTTTGTTTTACACAATTAAATTATTGTTGTGCTTTTTCTTTCACGTTTGCAGCACCTTGTTCAACTGCACCTGCAGTAGCAGCAGTTGCATCTTTAGTGGCTTGTACAGTCGCATCAGCTGCATTTTCTGTCGCAGTTGCAACATTGTGTGCGGCGTTTTCAGTTGCTTGCGCTGCATTTTCTACAGCTGTTGCTGTAGCAGCAGCAGCTTCATGAGTTGCATCTTCAGCATCATGTGCAGCTTGAGCAGCAGCGTTTTCTAAGTGTTCACCCGTAGTTGCCCCTGTTTCTGGTGCTTTTTCTTTTGCACAACCTACAAGTGCTACAGTAGCAGCAAGACCTAAAGCAATAAGTAGTTTATTCATTATCATGTGTCCTTTATTTACATCCACTTAAGATGGGATAATGCGAATATAACCAAAAAAAAATCAATTGGATGCTAAAAATTGTTCAAATAATGTAATGGATTTATTAAGCAATCATTGCATTTTGAGTACTTATAGCGAGATTTGACTTTTTTGAACACAAACCTAATATGAAGATTTTATTATATTTTTTTTATTAAAATTTAAAAAAACCTTCAAAACCAGTTTCTTGAAAAATGTGGATCAACAAAGCACATTGCTAGTGTTTTGGTCGCTGATCTTAATATCAAGATGCTTTTTTCTTCTACAAAGCGTGGTGTAATCTGGCCCTGTCCAACTTAATCCGCAAAATTTAATAAGACCTTTTACAAAGCCAATGACCATAGGTAAAGACAGAAGGAATAAGGATTTATTCATTTAAGCAGTATTGGATGGCTGCATCGGAATAGGTGTGATTTCGTCCTTGTTTACCTTTTTCTGAAGCATATTATTTCCTAGCGGGATGAACCAAATGATAATATTCCCTCCGCAATGAATGAGAGCTAGGTTATATGAATACCCATGGGTTGTAGGGTAAATTTTAGGTGGAGGATTATTCATTCAAAAAAATATACTGAGGAATAAGCTTCTTAGAGATGGGTTTGTGCAACAAAACTAATTTTTAGTAAGATGTATCACGTTAAATATTAACTTTATGATGGCAAATAGATTTTAATTTAACTTTTAAATGCAATGTGGAGAATTTGATGCTTAAAAAAGGGATTTATCAACATTATAAAGGGCAGTTGTATCAAGTACTGCATGTGGCAACACACAGTGAAACTCAAGAGAAATTGGTGGTTTATCAATGCTTATATGGCGACTATTCTATTTGGGTCAGACCACTTGATATGTTCAAAGAGCATATTACTTTGGATGACGACCGTGAACAGGAACGCTTTAAATTGATTCAGGAAGTGCATTAAATATTTGAAGCCATTTACCTATTTAAAATGATCCAATCTATTTTTAGATTGGATCGTTCAATGTGGATGCTCAAAGTTTTATAAGATCAATTATTGAATGGAAATACGGTTAAAGCTTAAATCGTATGCTAAATATTTACTCACAAAAGCTGCTTTATCACTGCGTCTTAATAAGTTGTCATAAATAAATTGTGGTACAGGATGGAATAAATCCCCAGAGCCATTTTCGTAAAATATTTTTAAATAACGTGAAGATGCACTGTATGTCCAGGATGTCACGGCAAGTGTTTTACCCATAAGCAACTCCTTTATTTTTTATATTATTTTTCACAGAATAATTCTGCTTATTTTCAACATAAGTGAAGTAATTACTAAAAAGTATTACAGAATTGTAAATCTAAGATTTATTGGATTTTATGCGTGTTTTTTGAACAGAAATACAAAAGATAAATAGAAGCGTGTTGCAGAAGCTATTTTTATCTTCAGTGATATCAAAGGAGAGTGACAGATTCATGAACGTTGCTTTCATTGTGAATGCATAAAAAAACCACGCAAGGAATGCGTGGTTTTTTGAATTGTCTAATCTAAAACTTAGATTTTACCTACTAGATCGATAGATGGCGCTAAAGTTGCATCACCTTCTTTCCATTTAGCTGGGCATACTTCACCTGGGTGAGCGTGAACGTATTGAGCTGCTTTAACTTTACGAAGAAGTTCTTGAGCATCACGACCAATACCGCCAGCATTGATTTCGATGATTTGGATTTTGCCTTCTGGATCAATAACGAAAGTACCACGGTCAGCAAGACCATCAGCTTCAATTAATACTTCAAAGTTTTTAGAAAGAGTCCAAGTTGGATCGCCAACCATTACATATTGGATTTTTTTGATTTCTTCTGAAGAATCGTGCCAAGCTTTGTGCGTGAAGTGAGTGTCAGTTGAAACTGCATAGATTTCAACGCCTAATTTTTGGAATTCTGCGTAGTTGTCTGCAAGGTCACCAAGCTCGGTTGGGCAAACGAAAGTGAAGTCCGCAGGGTAGAAGAATACTACAGACCATTTGCCTTTAAGGTCAGCTTCAGTTACTTCAATGAATTGACCGTTGTGGTATGCATTTGCTTTAAATGGTTTAACTTCAGTATTAATTAAGCTCATCATTGTCTCCATGATTAAGGTTTGTATTTCGTTGGCAATAGAGTATCTAATTTTGTTTTATTGCTGAAATGGTATTTTTACATCACTAGCATCGGAAAAACAAATGAGTATGTAAAAAGTGTACCGTTTTCATCACAGTATTACTGAGCCTTGATTAGGCCTCAAAATGATGATCATTGCATGACAACCTATTTTTTCAGGTATCAATAAAGCACAGCTCAGCAATTCGTGAACATCCATCAATATGGGGGTGATATTTTGAAATTCAAGGGGGCATTGTCAACTTTTTAAATACGCATTTTAAATCGCTGTTCTTTCTCTCTATGGCATTAAAGCGTAAAATACGCTTTTGTGTTTTGGTTAGGAAGCGTATTCTGTGCAGAGTCATTTAAATGTAGACCACCTCGTTTTGGCGCGTGATCGTCATCGTTTAAATCGACTACGAAAAGGCAAAGCTGCTAATCCTAAGCAATACCTGGAATTATTCGAAAAATCCAATTTAAAAGTGTTGGAGCGTGCGCAGCGCATTCCTAATATTAAGTTAAATCAAGATTTACCCGTCACTCAATCTGCCGAGCAGTTGATTGCTGCAATTCAGCAACATCAGGTCATTATTGTAGCAGGTGAAACAGGTTCAGGAAAAACCACACAGTTACCCCAAATTGCCATGTTGGCAGGCCGTGGTTTAACGGGGTTAATTGGTCATACTCAGCCACGACGTCTTGCTGCGCGTAGTGTATCACAGCGTATTGCTGAAGAAGTTGGCGAAAAGTTGGGAGAGTCCATCAGCTTTAAAGTTCGCTTTAATGAACAGGGTTCGCAAGATTCAATCGTTCGTTTAATGACCGATGGTATTTTGTTAGCAGAGCTTGCCAATGACCGTTATTTAAATAAATACGACACCATTATTATAGATGAAGCTCATGAGCGTTCTTTAAATATTGACTTCATTATGGGGTATTTAAAGCAACTCTTGCCGCGTCGCCCTGATCTAAAAGTCATCATCACCTCTGCAACTTTAGATGTGCAGCGTTTCAGCAATTACTTTAATGGTGCCCCTATTTTTGAGGTTGAAGGTCGCAGCTATCCTGTCGAAGTGCGTTATCGTCCAATTTCAGAATTAAGCATTGGCGGGAGTGATGATGATGAATTTGATGACTTTGAAGAAAACTTGCCACGCGCAGTGGTGCAAGCGGTAGAAGAATGTTTCGCTGATGCACAGGAAAAAGGTCATCCCGAACATGCCGATATTCTTATTTTTGCTAGTACCGAACAGGAAATCCGGGAACTGCAAGAAACCTTACATAAGCACGGACCACGTCATACTGAAATTTTGCCGTTATATGCGCGTTTGGCTTTGGCGGAACAACAAAAAATCTTTAATCCTTCAGGTGGTGGACGTCGCATTATTATTGCCACTAACGTTGCTGAAACAGCACTTACTGTACCCAATATTCGCTATGTGATTGATAGCGGTTTTGCACGTATTTCACGTTATAACTACCGCTCACGGGTGCAGCGTTTACCAATTGAAGCAGTTTCTCAAGCAGCAGCGAATCAGCGTAAAGGACGTTGTGGTCGTATTGCACCAGGCGTCTGTATTCGACTGTATTCCGAAGAAGATTTTTTAAGTCGCCCAAAGTTTACTGAACCTGAAATCAAACGCACCAACTTGGCATCGGTCATTTTACAAATGCAAAGTTTGGGCTTGGGCTCGCTCGAAGATTTTGACTTTATTGAGCCGCCAGATCATCGTTTGGTCAATGATGGTCGTAAGCTGTTGATTGAACTGGGTGCGATGATCGATAAGGGCAAAGCTCCTCTTTTAGAAAGAATGAATAGCTCTGCTACGCAAGAGGGAGATTCAAACCCGAATATTTCCGCTAAATCCACTTCTAATAAAGACGAGCTTCAAGGCAGTAGTTTAACCAAAATTGGTCAGCAAATGGCAAAAATGCCGATTGATCCACGACTGGCACGCATGATTTTAGGCGGTGCGCATTTTGGGGTATTAAATGAAGTCTTGATTATTGTAGCGGCATTAGCCGTACAAGACCCGCGCGAACGTCCGGCAGACAAACAAATGCAAGCCGATCAAAAACATGCTTTGTTCCGTGAAGCAGATTCCGACTTTTTATTTTATTTAAAGTTATGGGAAACTCTACACGAAAACAGTGACGGTATGAGTGAAAACAAACGTCGTACTTTTGCCCGCCAGCATTTTTTAAGTTGGCTACGTTTACGTGAATGGAAGAAAACTCATGAACAATTGGTGGATTTGGCGCGTGGCTTAAAATTGTCTTTTAACGAAAAAAAAGCCAGTTATGAAAATCTGCATCGGGCGTTATTAACAGGTTTGCTCTCTTTTATTGCCAATAAAACCGATGAGCGCAATGTCTTTATGGCGGTGCGCCAACAAAAAGCGCGTATTTTCCCTGCATCGACTTTGCATAAAACCAATACCCCGTGGGTTATGGCATTTGAGATGGTAGAAACGTCGCAAGTGTATCTGCGCACCTTAGCAAAAATTGAACCTGAATGGATTTTATTGGCCGCACGTGATTTGCTGAAGCATCATTATTTTGAACCACATTGGTCTAAAAAAGCAGGTGTGGTGAATGCCTATGATCAGATTTCGCTGTTTGGTTTGATTATCGAGCCGAAACGTCCTGTAAATTACGAAAAGGTCGATCAGCAAGCCGCACATGAAATTTTCTTGCGCGATGCGTTAACCACAGGCAACTTGGGTATTGCGCCTCCATTTTTAAAACATAACCTGCTCAAACTAGAAGAAGTTGAACGGGTTGAAGATAAATTACGTCGGCGTGATTTGGTGGTCGATGAAGAAACCATTTATCAATTTTATGCGGCCAAAGTACCAGCAGAAGTGGCAAGCCGCCGTGCCTTTGAAGATTGGCGTGCGACAGTAGAGCCGCAAAATCCACGTTATTTATTTGTGGAAGATGATGCGCTTTGGCTAAATGATCGTCCGACCACGCAGCAATTTCCTGACTATTTGCGTAATGGTGAGCTGCGCTTGGCGGTCAGTTACCGTTTTGACCCAAGCCATGATGAAGATGGTGCAACCGTTAAAATTCCAGTGCAAGCGTTGGCACAGGTTGATGAAAATATCTGGTCGTGGGGCATTCCAGGCTGGCGTGAAAATTTAATTGAAGCCTTGCTCAAAACTTTGCCTAAAGATAAGCGCCGTCATTTGGTGCCTATTCCAGACACAGCCCGAAAATTGCGACAACGTGTTGATGCGGTAAATTTACGTGAGCATATTTTTAGCTTTTTGGCATTTCAATTACGTGCTGAGCACATCAGCGAAAAAGACTTTAGCTTTGAGCGGGTAGATGCGTATTTATTGCCGTTCATTAAAGTGCTAGATGAAAAAGGGCGGGTGATTGAACAAGGTCGTGATTTATCTGAATTAAAAGCGCGTTGCCGTACCGAAACGCATAGTCCAGTAAAACAGTTACACGGCGAATTCCAAACCTTCCCTGAACGATTTGTATTTGAAGCCTCGCAAAAAGTCACGGGCGTAGTGGTTAAGCAATATCAGGCGTTGGTACCAAGTAAAGCGTTTGCAGAACTTTCACAAAAAGATGAATCGGGTGTGGTGATTCAAACCTTTAATGATCAGAGCGAGGCGATTCGTCAGCACCGTGAAGGGGTGATTCGCTTGCTGTATGTGCAATTGGGTGATTTATCACGCCAATTGAAAAAACAAATTGATAAACCATTGGCTTTGGCGTATTCGCCTTTGGGTGATAAAGCTCAACTTGAGCAAATGTTGATTTATGCAACCTTGCAAAGCATTATTTGTGACTTACCAGTCAACTTGGAAGAGTTTCAAAAGTTGCAGCTTGAGGTAAAAAAGACTTTCCTCAGTCATGGTCAAGCCACGCTGCGTATCTTTAATGAAATTTATATTGCATGGCAAGACATCCGCCGTCAGCTTCTTATGCTTGATGAAGCAGTTTTTGCTAAAAATATGGATGATATAGAAGATCAGCTGGACTTAATGCATCTGGCAGACTTTGTGTATAGCAAGCCTGTAGAGGTGTGGAGCGAATATCCGCGCTATTTGAAAGCGTTGTTATTACGTTTAGACCGCTTACCCAACAACTTGCAAAGAGACAATGCTGCTATCGCCCAAATTGACCCTTGGATGGACAAATTGTTTAAATACAAACAAGATGCCCGACTCAAGGAATTGTACTTTATGGTAGAAGAATTACGCATTTCGCTCTTCTCTCAACCCATGAAAACCAAAATGCCAATTTCTGCAACTCGGCTGCAAAAAGTATGGGAACAGCTTGGAATCAGTTAAGATATAAGTAATTTCTAGAAGGAGTTTTACATGGGCATTCGCATTACAGGTACTGGTCTTTATCATCCAGAAGATGTTATTACCAATGAAGAATTGGTCGAAAGTTTAAATGCTTATGTGGAACAGTATAATCAGCTCAATGCTGACAAAATTGCGGCAGGTGAGCTTGAAGAACGTCGTGGCTCTAGTGCTGATTTTATTGAAAAAGCCTCTGGGGTAAAACGTCGTTATGTGTCAGAAAAAACAGGTATTCTGGATATTAACCGTTTACGTCCAAATTTACGTGAACGTGGCGATGACGAAATTTCGCTACAAGCGGAATGGGGCGTAATTGCTGCAAAACAAGCCATGCAAAATGCAGGTGTGTCTGCAGAAGATATTGATGTGGTCATTTTATCTTGCTCAAACTTGCAGCGTGCTTATCCTGCAGTGGCGATTGAAATTCAAACTGCGCTCGGTATTCAGGGTTATGCCTATGACATGAACGTAGCATGTTCTGCTGCGACTTTTGGTATTAAGCAAGCGCATGATGTGATTAAAGCAGGCGCACGTCGTGTGTTATTGGTAAATGTCGAAATTACATCAGGGCATAACGATTACCGCTCACGTGACTGCCACTTTATTTTTGGTGATGTTGCAACCGCTTCAATTTTAGAAGAGACAGATACCAAAGCAGGTTTTGAAATTTTAGATATGAACCTGTTTACCCAGTTCTCTAACAATATTCGCAATAACTTCGGTTTCTTAAACCTAAGTGAAAATGCAGATATTGACGATAAACGCTTCCATCAAGATGGTCGTAAAGTATTTAAAGAGGTTTGCCCGTTAGTCGCTAAAATGATCACTGCGCAACTGGAAAAGAATCAAATTGCGCCAACCGAGGTGAAGCGTTTCTGGTTGCACCAAGCCAATGCCAGTATGAACGAACTGATTTTGAAATTGGTGGTCGGCAAAGAAGCAGCACAACCTGGTTTGGTGCCTATTATTTTAGATGAGTTCGCCAATACCTCATCGGCAGGGGTAATTATTGCCTTACACCGTACTGCACATGAAGTCGAGAATGGTGAATATGGTGTCTTGTGTTCATTTGGCGCAGGTTATTCAGTGGGCGCGATTTTGGTCCAAAAACGTGATGCTGCATAAGTTTTGCAAAATCGCATAAGATCAGCAAACACCTAAGTAAAGGTATTAAAAGTTCCTTCTCCTTCGGGAGAAGGCTTGGATGAAGGAATGGATCATCTGCATATTCTCTTCACACAGACTCATGAATAATAAAAACATCGAAAAACTTTATGAAAAATAATGCTTAGGTTAAGATGAAGCATCTTTTAATAGACCTATTTTGAAAACCTATGCAACCATTTGTTCTATACAACTCAGAGCAACGAAAAAAAGTTGAATTTGTTCCGCGTAAAGAAGGACATATCGACATGTATGTCTGTGGTATGACGGTTTATGATTACTGTCATATAGGACATGCGCGGGTTATGGTTGCATTTGACTACATCATTCGCTTTTTACGCAGTCAAGGTTGGAATGTGAAATATGTACGCAATATTACTGACATTGACGACAAAATTATTAAACGCGCCAATGAAAATGGCGAGAGTATTCAAGCTTTAACAGATCGTTTTATTCAAGCCATGAATGAAGATGCGGCAAGCTTAGGTTGCGTTGAACCTGATGCTGCACCACGTGCTACTGAATATATTGATCAAATGCAAAATATGATTGGTAATTTGGTCAATAAAGGCACGGCCTATCCTGCAAGTAATGGCGATGTTTATTTTCAGGTCGAAAAATTTGACAAATATGGTCGTCTTTCAGGCCGCAAGCTAGAAGACATGCAGGCAGGCGCGTCTGAGCGGGTTGATGTTGAAGTCGATAAAAAGCATCCATTTGACTTTGTTTTGTGGAAACATGCCAAAGAAAATGAACCATCGTGGGCTTCGCCGTGGGGCAATGGACGTCCAGGTTGGCACATTGAATGCTCTGCCATGTCTACTTGCTGCTTGGGCAATCATTTTGATATTCATGGTGGTGGTTCAGACTTGATGTTTCCGCACCATGAAAATGAAATTGCTCAGTCTGAAGCATCGACAGGTGAACAATATGTAAATTATTGGATGCACGTTGGCTTTATTAATGTCGATGGCGAAAAAATGTCAAAGTCATTGGGTAACTTCTTCACCATTCGTGATGTGATGGAAAAGTTCCATCCTGAAGTGATCCGTTACTTTATCGTTTCTTCGCATTATCGTAGCCCTGTAAACTTCTCAGATGTGGCACTCAAAGAAGCTAAAACTGCTTTATCACGTTTCTATCACTCATTTAAGGCTTATCAACAAGCGTATGGTACGCAAACGGTTGAGCAGTTAGATGAGGCATTGGTTGCGCGTTTTAATACTGCAATGCGTGATGACTTTAATACCGCCGAAGCAATTGCAGTGCTGTTTGAAGTCAATAGAGAGCTAAACCGTGCGGTAAAAGAGCAGCAGGCAGATCAGGCAGCAGTGTATTACTCGACCTTGCGTCATTTGACCAATATTTTAGGTTTGGTACAGCATGATGTCGATGAATTCTTGAAGTCTGATATTGGTCAGGATGCTTTGGGTCTATCTGAACAAGCCATTGCAGACCTGATTCAGCAACGTCAGGATGCGAAAAAAGCCAAAGACTTCGCACGTGCCGATGAAATTCGTCAATCTTTGCTCGATCAAGGTGTAGTCTTGGAAGATACTCGTCAAGGTACGGTGTGGCGTCGTGCTGATTAATTGAGCGTTTGGAGGTATAGAGAGTTGACAGTTGTATGAAATTCTCTATAATTCACTTCCATATTGCGGGAATAGCTCAGTTGGTAGAGCACAACCTTGCCAAGGTTGGGGTCGCGAGTTCGAGTCTCGTTTCCCGCTCCAAAATTTTTTAAAAACGCTTATCAAAAGATAAGCGTTTTTTTATGCCTGTTAGTTATAGCTAACTTGCAGCCAGCTTTATAAATGGGTTTGATCTATAAATTTTGGAGTGTTCGTATCGAAATATACTTGTGAAGTGACTCTATCTACACCTTTGAATGAATAAAAATAAATCACCTAAGCTTAAAACTTGGTTGGTTTTCGCTTGAAACAAGTGTCAAAAAGCGAGTTAGCTAAAACAGCATACAATTGAACAAGTATTTACGAATTATCCCGAATAAGCTAAAACAAAAAACACACGCAGAATCAAAGTGTAGAATTGCATAGATATGCTAAAATTGCGAAAATTAAATGTACTTCAATAAATCGCCTTATTGAGGTATAGAAAACACTCAATTTAAGTTGGACGTTGAATGCCAAACATGTCAAATACCATTGATTTCCAATCTGTTGCCTTAGACACTTTAAGAATAGAAGAACTAGCATTACAAGTCTTGGCCACGCAAATTGATCAGCGTTTTAGCCGTGCCTGCGAAATTATGTTGCATTGTAAAGGGCGTGTTGTGGTCACAGGTATGGGCAAATCAGGTCATATTGGTCGTAAAATGGCTGCGACTTTTGCCTCTACAGGTACGCCATCTTTCTTTATGCATCCGGGTGAAGCAGGGCATGGGGACTTGGGGATGTTGGTACGCGGTGATGTTTTAATTGCTATCTCCAATTCAGGCAAAAGTGATGAAATTATGATGTTGATGCCACTCATCAAACATCTAGAAGTTCCACTGATCACCATTAGCGGTGATGATCGTGGTCCAATGCCACAAAATGCCGATGTCGCTTTGACGTTGGGTAATATTCAGGAAGCTTGTCCACTTGGCTTAGCACCCACCTCAAGCACTACAGCAACCTTAGCACTAGGCGATGCGCTCGCGGTGGCGTTACTCGATGCACGCGGATTTACTGCCGATGATTTTGCTCGCTCACATCCTGCGGGAGCTTTAGGTAAGCGTTTGTTATTGCATGTGAAACATTTAATGCATACAGGTACAGAATTACCTAAAGTTGCACCAGATACACCCATGAATAAAGTGTTATACGAAATTTCAAACAAGCGTCTAGGTTTAACCACAATTGTCGATGAAAATGATGTCTTGTTGGGCATTTTCACCGATGGTGACTTACGTCGTTTAATTGATAAGCAACAGGGCTTTGATGTGAATTTACAAGTTGGGCAAGTGATGACGCAACATCCTGCAACGATTTCACAAGAAGCACGTGCAGTTGAAGCCTTAGAACAATTACGAGACCGTAAAATCAATCAATTTGTAGTGGTGGATGATGCTAATAAAGTCATTGGTGTGATCAGTATGCATGACTTGATTCAAGCAGGGGTAAACTAAACAATGGCATCTTATATTTTATTAGAGCAAGCACGTCATATTGAAGCTTTGGTTTTAGATGTCGATGGAATTCTAAGTGATGGTTTTGTGACCTTAACCAACAGCGGGGATGAAATTAAATCATTCGATATTCGAGATGGTTTAGGCATGAAACTGGTACAACAAGCAGGCGTTAAAGTCATTATCATCACAGGGCGTAAAAGTCATATTGTAGAAAAACGCATGTCTGATTTAGGTGTAGATTTGGTCTACCAAGGACGTGAAGATAAAGGCACTGCATTGCAGGAAGCCTGCGACAAGTTGGGTTTATCACCAGCAGACTGTCTCTATATGGGTGATGACTGGCCTGATCTTTCTGCATTTTCGATTGCAGGTATGAAAGTCACAGTGCCAAATGGACATATTGAAGTGCGTCGTCGTGCCGATTTAGTCACTCAGGCCATGGGTGGGCGCGGTGCGGTACGTGAAATCTGCGATATGATTTTAACTGCAAAAGGTGTGTACCAAAGCTTACTTGAAAAATATCTCAGCATCCCTCATTAATTAAATCATATATTCAAAGGTTTGAGTTACAGCCCCACTTATGGATACTAAAGTTTTATATGTTACTGCGATTGCAATTGCAGCTGTAAGTGGTGGTTATTACTATTACAGCGGTAAAGGCAAGAAACTGGAAACTGACGCTGCCCGCTCTATGACTTATACGGCAGAGCAAATTCATCTCACCCAAACAGATGAGCAGGGCAATTTATATGTGCGTGCACAAATTGATCGTTTAGAGCAAGACATGCAACAAAAAACCTCTAAGCTGGAAAACTTAAATGCATCTATGTATAAAGCGGGTGCGGTGGACGCCACTTTTTTCGCCAAACAGGCTCAAGGTTTTAATGACAATGAAAAGGTTATGTTGTCAGATCAAGTGCTGGCAACCAAGTTACTCGCTCAAGGCAAACTGACGCTTGAAACAGTCGAGTTAAATGTGTTTCCTAAAACACGTGAAATCAGTACCGACAAACAAGTTACTGTTCAATCTCCACAGGCTGATTTTATCAGTCAGGGTTTAAAAGCCAATTTAAATGACGGGCAATACGAATTTTTTAATATTCGAGGAAAGTATGAACCATAAATCTAAGCTTACAGCTCCTAAAGCGTTGATAAAACAAGCAGCACTTGTGGGCTTGGCCGTGCTTTCATCGGCAGGTGCATGGGCAATTCCGTCAGACCGCAGTCAGCCTATTACTTTATTGGCAGACCGTGCGACCTTTAGTGAACGTACTGGCGTCACCACGTATACAGGTAATGTGGTGATTGAGCAGGGCACCATGAAACTTCAGGCAGATTCGATTGTTGCTAATCTGAACAGTAAAAAAGAAATTAGTGTCATTACGGCAACGGGTAGACCTGCACAATTTCAGCAAAAAACCGATCCTGCTAAAGGTCTAGCAAAAGGCCAAGCACAAAAGATTGTTTACAATGCAGAAACAGGCATTATTACCTTATCGGGTGGTGCACTTTTAGAACAAGATGGTGCTAGTATTCGTGGTAATACATTGCGCTATAGCATGAACAAAGGTGATGTTGAAGCAATTGGTACACCAAATAAAACAGGTTCGGATGCGGGGCGTGTAAAAATTGTCATTCCACCCTCAAGCTCAAAATCATTTCCAGGAGCGCGTAATTAATGGATCAAATGAGCGCAACACAGGACAGCATACAGCGTGATCCGCAAATGCTATGTATTAAGCATTTAGCCAAAAACTACAATAAACGCTGGGTGGTAAAAGACGTTTCGTTTCAAATGAAAAGTGGTGAAATTGTCGGATTACTTGGGCCGAATGGTGCGGGTAAAACTACCAGTTTTTACATGGTTGTAGGCTTGGTGCGCATGGATAAAGGGGAAATTCATTTAGATCAATTGGATTTATCAGACCTTGCCATGCATGAACGTGCGCGTAAGGGGATTGGTTATTTACCGCAAGAAGCCTCTATTTTCAGAAAGTTGACCATCTCTGAAAATATCATGGCTATTTTAGAAACACGCAAAGATTTAAATAAACAGCAACGTCAGCAGCGTTTGGCAGAATTGCTAGCAGATTTTAAAATTACGCATATTAAAGATTCATTAGGGATGAGCGTGTCGGGTGGTGAACGCCGTCGCGCAGAAATTGCCCGTGCTTTAGCAGCTGACCCTAAATTTATGTTGTTAGATGAGCCTTTTGCAGGGGTTGATCCAATTTCTGTCGGTGATATTAAAGATATCATTCGCACCTTAAAAGATCGTAATATTGGCGTATTAATTACCGACCATAATGTCCGTGAAACTTTAGCCATTTGTGAACGTGCTTATATTGTTAGTGAAGGTTCGGTCATTGCCGAAGGTACACCGCAAGAAATTCTTGAAAATGAAATTGTACGTGAAGTCTATTTGGGAGAAGACTTTTTTGTTTAAAGCTTGAATGTTCTGATCGTGATTGGTTTGTACAAGCTTGTGGTAAAAGTTGCAGAACAGAAAGTTGTGTAAATATTTATTTAACCTTCTATCCTCAAAGGTATAGAAGGTTTTTTCATAGTAGTTATCAGTCTAAATACGCTATAACTCTAAATACGTTCTCACGCTCAACACGTTATAATTATCAAGTTTTCATTGAACTGGTTGATTGATTGGAGTGTTATGCTATTTACCATTGCTTCGCCCATCATTTTTGAAGAAGAAATTAAAAAAAGTCGATTTCAGGCAATTGCCGTGCCTGTAGATAATGAGCAAGCGGTAAAAACGTTTTTGGAACAACAGCGTGATCCATCTACCACACATCAATGTTGGGCATGGAAAATTGGGCATCAATTACGTTTTAATGACGATGGCGAACCGTCAGGTACGGCAGGACGTCCTATTTTAGCCACAATTGAAGGCAATGAGTTGACCAATGTTTTGGTCTTAGTAAATCGCTGGTATGGCGGTATTAAACTAGGTACAGGCGGTCTGGTACGTGCCTATGGGGGATGTGCAGGGCAATGCTTGGCTCTGGCAGAAAAAATAGAACTGATTCAGAAAAAAACCGTACAATTTGCCTGTCATTTTAATGAGTGGGCAATTTTACAATACGAGCTGAATAGTCAGCAGATTGAGTACAGCGAAGACTACACCGCCGAAGGCGTGTTAGTAAAGGCATTTATGCAAGTCCATCAAATAGAACCTTTAACATTAAAATTACAAGATATTAGCCGAGGGCGTGAAAAACTCAAAATCCTTGAGGATGATCAAGATGACTGAAGCAAATTCACCTGACCCATTGCTGAAATACCGTGAGCAGCATAAACACCGTTTAAACTACATGCCGTGGTTATATTGGTCATTAAAACCTAAACATCGTGCATGGGCAGAAGCTTGGCAGCAGGAATATCAAGCTTATTTAACGGCAATGGAAACGGTGAAGATTGGCAAAAACTGTTTTATTTCCCCTTTGGCACATATTTTTGCAGAGCCAGGACGTCAAATCAGGATTGGCGATAATACCTTTATTGCCGCCGATTGCACTTTGCATGGCCCTTTGGAAATTGGAAATGAAGTCGCGATTAATCATCATTGTATTTTAGATGGTGGCAGAGTTGGAATTAAACTCCATGATCAGGTGCGTATCGCAGCTTATTGTCATTTATATGCGTTTGATCATGGCATGGCTTTAGATCAGCCGATTTATCAGCAAGCAGTGCGTTCCCAAGGCATTGAAATTGGAAAGGATGTTTGGTTAGGTGCGCATGTTGGTGTTAAAGATGGGGTGAAGATTGCGGCGCACGCAGTCGTTGGGATGAATAGCATGGTCACTAAAGATGTTCAGGAGCGGGAAATTGTGGCGGGAAATCCTGCCAAACTGATTCGTTATCGTGAATAAGTACGATCCAGCAAGGCTAAATCTTTAAACTTCATTACATTTTTTCATGTCACTGCAACACGAGTTGTGTTAAGTTAAAAATAACAACTAAAAAATAGCCTGCAAAAGGCAGTAAGAGAGGCAACAATGAAACGTGTAATAGCTTGTATTGATTCTTCGCCTTGTATTAATGCGCTTGCTGAAGCTGCTGCGTGGATTGCAACACAAACTCAACGTGAATTGGTGTTATTACAAGTTTTAGATTATTACCCCGCTAGTTATCATTTAGGGGAAATTAGTGGTGTAATTGGCTTTGAAAGTAATGCGATGTTACTCAAAGAATTAGCCGAGTTGGAACAAAAACAAAGTGAATTAGCACTCGACTATAGCAACAATTTATTGCAGCACATTTCCAATATGATTCAGGAAAAATATGAAATTGTACCTACTCAAATTCAAGAAAAAGGCGATTTTCTAGAACAAAGCTTCAGTGTGTTGAATGAAGACGATATTGTGGTGATTGGACGCGTGGGCGAAAAATCTGCTGAACGGAACAAGGCTTTAGGGAGTAATGTTGAAAACTTTATTCGTGGTGCAAATTGTACCGTGATGACTGTGGGAGAGCATTATAAAGCACCAACCCGCTTTATTTTTGCTTATGAATATTCCCCAACTTGTATCAAAATGATGAAGCGAATTGCACAAAGTGATTTGCTTAAATTACTGCAATGTCATTTGCTTTATGTGGGCGATCATCCTGAACTTTTAAATGAACCTGCAGATTTTTTAACAGCAGCGGGTTTAGATGTGGTGGTTGAATATCGTTATGGTGATGTAGCTGAAAATATTTTAGATTATCAACGTGAACATGGTATCCAGTTGATTGTACTGGGGGCATTTAGCCACAGTAAAATTCATCAATTTTTCTTAGGAAGCATCACCACTAATATTTTCCGTAATTCAACTGTTCCTTTATTGGTGGCAAAGTAATAATCCTAAATGTGTCAAAATATCATTTTATAGATAGTTTAGATGAACTTCCAATGGCTAGCTGACTGTCTATTGTTATCCGCATATATTGTGGATAACTGTATGGACAGTATATGTAAAATTATAATAAATAAAGTAAAATTGCGTCAGGTTGTTTTTTAACCTTGTGTGGACTTTATTTTACAATCGCTAAAGCAAAGCCATCATGTCCTTTACTGCCTACGGTTTGTAGTGCTGTACACGATAAAATTCGTGGATGATTTTGCATGGCTTTGAACATATCCCGAATCCCTTCAATGCTTGGTTTGTGATTGTCGGGATTTAAAATTTCACCTGCTCGAATGACATTGTCTAAAAAGATAATTGTGCCAGAGCGCGAAAGTTTAAGACTAAGCTCCAAATATTCAGGATAGCTTTGTTTGTCGGCATCAATAAAAATAAAATCAAAAGCTTCAGTATCTTCTGGTAGGGCTTTTAGAATATCTGCAGCACGACCAACTTTTAATTCAACCTTTTGTTTTAATTGCGCGCGGTCAATATTTTCCTGTCCCAAAGCGGCATGGGTATCACGTCCTTCAATCGTGAGTATATAACCATCTTCAGGCAGTGCGCGTGCCAGCCACATTGTGCTATAAGCTGCGAATGTGCCCAATTCCAACACACGTTTGCTTTGATTCATTTGAATGAGCATTTGTAGCAACATGCCCTGATTTGCCGCAACTGCAAGGTGATCTGGAAAACCTTTGGCATCGGTATTTTCTAAAGTTTGCGTCAAAATTGGGTCTTCGGGAATTAAATGTGATTCGATATAGTGATCGATATCCGTCCACATTTGTTGCATAGCGTGCTCACCTTTGTTGCGATGTCTGCATTGTAAACTTTTCTGCTCAGAGTGCAATTTATTCACGGAATGGAGGCATGGCAATAATGTGTAGATAATTTATTTCGCAATAAAAAAAGAGGTCAATTTGACCTCTTTAAGAATTCATTTTAATGAGAGCAAATTAGAAATTACACATAGATGAATGACGGCTTAAATCTGGTCCCCAAGTTCGATAACCCTGTGTATCAATATGAATTTGTCCTGAAGCGTATAGACCTAAGCCCATGTTTAAACTTTGACCATGTTGGTGCCAAAACTGACATAATCTGTATTTGGTGCTTTCAATATAGGCAAAGTCTTCGGCATTCGGGAATTCTGGCCCAATTCTAAAATCAATGGCTGAGTTAAATAAGTGACGTGAAGAATTTGCTCCACCTGCACATTGATTCAGGGGTAAATCTCGATAGACAGAAGTAACTTCAAAGTCGGTTAAAACTTTAGAAGCGACTAAATATTTAAATACACGCAGGGTAGGCACCTGATTTTGCCACAATTCACGACTTGGAATCATAAACTGCGAACGTCCACAGCGTTGCCAGTCACGTGCGGTACGCATTAATTCAAAACTTGGAATAATATTGCCCACACCATTTTGTTCTAAGAAGCGTTCATATTCACGAACTTGGCGTAAATTGTCACTCACTGCCACCCATGCATTATAAGAATAAGGCACAATTTTAGGTGCTACCTGACGTTCGTAGGTGATTTTTTCTTGAGGAATGAAAATTCGTTTTCCATCGGGCGTGGTAATCGTTGTTGTTCTGTTTGGGGTTGAGCTACAAGCCACCAAGAGCATGGGAACAATGCTGAACGAAAACAGCGCCTTGAAAAATTTCTTCATTAGGCAAATCAGATATTTATTTAAAGTGTCCGTATTCTAATCGAAAATGCGGGTAAAAATTTGAGAATATTGCAATCAAATGTGTGTTTTAGGTATAAAAAAAGATCAGCACAGGGCTGATCTTTTTCACAACAAGATCAATTTACTTTTCTAAGTATTGTAATTTGTCTGGTTTGCCATTCCATTCTTCGCGGTCAGCAGGTTGATCACCAATTTGTGTAATGTTTGGCCAAGTCTGTGAAAGTTCGGCATTTAGTTCGATAAATATTTCCTGACCTTCGGGTAACTCATCTTCAGAGAAAATAGCGTTGGCAGGACACTCGGGTTCACATAATGCACAGTCGATACATTCGTCTGGATTAATCACAAGGAAGTTCGGACCTTCGTAGAAGCAGTCTACAGGACAAACTTCAACGCAGTCTTGATATTTACATTTAATACAGTTTTCAGTGACAACAAATGTCATGGCGACGGCTACCTAACAATATGGTTCTAATTGAGAATAGTCTATTTTAGGCAAAAATCACCACAACTAACAATCGCTTTTACTGATATTTGATATAGACAGTGCTGCTAAATTTGATAAAAGGGGGATAAAACCATCAAAAAAACTTATAAATGAAAAAGACTCTCAATTAAGAGTCTTTGTTTGGTAAAAATATTGTAGAAATAACAGCGGCTAAGCGTTCAATTGTTCCTTTAAAGCATACAATTGTTCTAGCGCTTGTCGTGGCGTTAAATTATCGACATCTATACTGCGTAATAACTCTAAAGCCGCAGATGGCTTTTCTACTTCGATTACACGTTCAATCACTTCAGGTTCAGATGAGCTTGTTGTAGGTGCAAATAGGTCATCTTGAACGGCTAAATTGACATTTTTGTGCTGCTGTTTTTCCAAAATTCTTAAGCGGTTTTGTGCTTCTTTAATGACGTTGGCTGGAATGCCTGCCAGTTTTGCCACTTGCAAACCGTGACTTTGGCTGGCTGGGCCTTGTTGTACTTTGTGCAAGAGAATCAGGTTGCCATTCATTTCTTTGGCGGTCACGTGGTAGTTATCCACCCCTGATTCTTTGCTTAATTCGGTCAATTCAAAATAATGCGTTGCAAATAGACATAAACATTTGATGCGTTTGCTTAAATCCAACACACATGCCCACGCCAAAGATAAGCCATCGTAGGTACTGGTTCCGCGTCCAACTTCATCCATCAGCACTAAAGACTGTGATGTTGCATGGTGTAAAATTTGTGAAGTTTCAGTCATTTCTACCATAAAGGTCGATTTACCTGTTGATAAATCATCGGCAGAACCAATGCGGGTAAATACGCGATCAATAGGGCCTAATACGGCAGTTTGGGCAGGCACATAACTGCCACAATAGCCCAGTAGGGCAATCAGTGCAGTTTGACGCATATACGTGGATTTACCACCCATGTTCGGTCCAGTAATAATTGCCAAACGATGATTGTAGTCGAGTAAAGTATCGTTTGGTGTAAATGCAGTTTTGCTTAAAGCTTCCACAACAGGATGACGTCCTGCTGTAATTTTAATTCCAATTTCAGGGCTGTATTCAGGGCGCGCCCAATTGCGTAAACGTGCTTGATGGGCAAAGTTAGCCAACAAATCAATTTGTGCAATCGCGCTGCTCATCATTTGTAATTGAGCGATGTCTTGGCGTAATTCATCCAATAACATTTCGAACAGCATTTTTTCACGTGCTAAAGCACGGGACTCGCTAGACAAGACTTTATCTTCAAAACTTTTTAGCTCTGGAGTGATGTAGCGTTCTGCATTTTTTAAAGTTTGACGACGAATATAGTGTTCAGGTGCTTGCTCAGCCTGGGCGCGAGTGAGTTCAATGTAGTAGCCACTGACACGGTTGTAGCCAATTTTTAAAGTTGGGATACCGCTTTCTTGGCGTTCTTTGATTTCTAAATCAATCAGGAATTGCCCTGCATGATCACGTATTTTACGGAGTTCATCGAGTTCACTGTCAAAACCTTCTGCAATGACATTACCATCACGCAATAGTACAGGTGGATTTTCTACAATTGCCTGCATTAGCCGTTGATGTAGCCCGTGAAAATCGCCGAGTTCTTCATTCAAACTTTGAATGAGTGTGGATTGCAGCGTAGAAACAATGGGCTGTAAGGCATGACGTAAATAGGGAATTTGCGCACAAGCTTGACGCAGTTGCACTAAATCACGTGGGCGCGCGCTCCCGAGCGCGACACGGCTTAACACACGCTCAATATCACTAATTTCTTTAAGCACCAAACGCACAGGAGATTCATGATAACCTTGTATGAGTGTTTGAATTGCATCTAGTCTTGCATCTAACAATACCGTATCACGCAAAGGTTGCATCAAGGTACGACTCAGTAATCGGCTACCCATGGCAGTTTGGCAATCGTTGATGAGTTGGAATAAAGAAGTCCCGTGTTCAAATAATGGTTCGACTAATTCCAAATTACGTCGGGTTACAGGATCAAGCGCAATAAAATCGCTGCTTTGTTCTAATTGAATACTGCGAATATGCGGCAAAGCCGTTTTTTGGGTTTCTTTGGCATAGTGAATTAACGCTGCCGCTGCGGCTTTGGCTAAGGGTAAATGATCAATTCCAAAACCTGAAAGTGTCGATACAGCAAATTGATCACAAAGCGTTTTTTGCGCATTGTTTAGGTTGAAATCGACATTCGGACGTTTGGTCACAGGACAGTTAAGCTGCTTTTTAACCTGTTCGATGATATTTGGATCGACAATATCTTCATCGACCACAATTTCGCTCGGCATTAAACGCGAAAGTTCAATCGTGAGTTGTTCAGGCAAATATTCCATTTGCTGAACTTTAAAAATCCCTGCACTTAAATCTAGTAATGCGATACCAATTTGGTTTTGTTGTAAGCATAACGAAACCAAATTGGAAGATTGATGACTGTTGAGCAAGGCATCATCGGTGAGCGTGCCTGGGGTGATAATCCGTACCACTCCGCGTTCTACAGGCCCTTTACCTGTTACCTCGCCAATTTGTTCACAAATTACCACGGTTTCGCCCTTTTTTACTAAGCGAGCGAGATAGCCTTCGGCAGCATGATAGGGCACGCCCGCCATTGGAATAGGCTTGCCGCTGGTTTTACCTCGATGTGTGAGGGTAATGCCTAAAAGTTTGGAGGCTTTGTGAGCATCATCAAAAAACAATTCGTAGAAATCGCCCATGCGATAGAACATTAAAGAATGTGGATGCTCCATCTTCACTCTTAAATATTGCTGCATCATTGGAGTATGGGAAGATAGGTCAGCCATGATTTCTGTCATGTTCATGCAGTTGAAATCCTTTAATTTGAGGCGTAATTTAAATGTATCTCTGTGAATAGCTTATTTTACGGCATCTTGGTTAAATTAGTGAACCAGCATGTCATTGTTGCATGCTCTAAAAAGTGAGTAGAATGCAGAGCGGTTTGTGCTTTTATATGGATAATATTCAATTGATCGGGTGTGTTTGGTCGCACACAGCCAAAAAATCGCTCATAAACAGCAAGCCCACGGTTTCAAAAATAATATCGCATAGCTCAAAGAGTTTAGCCATTAAAATGTATGATTTGTAAGGTTATTTGCTAAATGTCTATCCATAAAACACTTACCAATTTTAATTGGTTTCGGTTGCAAAATACTTGAAGGGTCAAGTGTAAAATCTGCAGGATAATAAAATTTGATGAATTTGCTTAGCAATTGTTTTCTAGTCATTCATTTAGGTAGGAGATGCTGTAATATTATGCTGTAGATTGTTTTATTTCTAGTTACAAGCCGTATTATGGAAAAACCTCAACTACTCCAAAGCAAGAGATGCTACGCGTATCCTATCAGGCAAATAAACAAGTGTATTAAGACCATACTTCAATATGCGCAATATTGACACCTCTAATGCAGCAGATCGTATTGCTTTGTTCAACTTTGCTTAAAAAATAATATCTTATTTAATTATAAAGTATATACTGTATTTATCACTTTTGTTCGTATGTTCAGAGGACGTAAAATGCCTGCAAGATTTTTTGGAATTTTTTTGGGTTTAATTGCAGCGGTATTAATTATTGGTGGAATATTTATCAATATGATCAGTGGTGAAGCTACTGTCGTTGAATACTGGATTTTATTATTGCTTCCATGTTTTGGTATTCCAATTTTGTCTGCAGTGTGCCTAAAAGAAATCGACTAAGCACAACAGTATAAGTTTATTTACAATGAAATTGATAGATGATTGATTTATCGTATTTGATTTTATGACTCAAAAACCCATGTGATCATGGGTTTTTGTTGTTCTGGCAAAACATTTGGTCTTGAATCTTTATTTGATTATTTGCCAAGCAGCGTTAAAGAATTTAAGGAGCTATTGACTAAGGATTATTTGTTGCAAGCACCGTTCTAATATTGCTGTGAAATTGTATGACTTAAAAAACCGAAGCCACTTAGACTTCGGTTATATTTGCTGTAACCAATTACGGTTTATACAGACCTAAATCTTGTAAATGTAATCTAAGAATACGTCGCAACTCCAATACGGCTTCTGGTGTTTCCTGAATTGAATGTCCGCCTTTAATAATTTTTTCTGAAACAGCACCATCTAAGTGCGCACTGTTGTAATGCACCACATCGTCACTCATTAATTGATAGTCTGTGCTGTCAGTATTATTGCCAATAATACTGTGATATTTAAATCCTTTTACAGGCAAAATATCTTCAGTTAATTCCGTAAATTTGGAATTTTTACTTAAATCACTTGGCCCATTTTGAATGACACTATGCCCAATTTCTTTAGTCAGATTTTTTAAATCGACCTCATGTTGCTGTAAGGTGTCAGCAAAGGCACTTAAAAATGCTGTCGGTAAGCGAATGATTTTACGTGCAGCTAGGGTAAACCAGCGGTCTGCAAACTCTGTACCTTTATGCGGCGCAGCCAAGAATATTGCACGGTTAAAATTGGTGATGGGTTTAAGGCGCAAACGTGCTTGCAGCAAAGGATCAGATTTAAAGCGTTCCAGACTTCGGTTTTTAAGCATTTGCATGGCAGGTTGAGTTAAGTCGCTATCGCTGACTAACAAACGCGCTAAAATACCGCCCATACTGTGTCCAATCACTACAGCATCTTTTTTGGCAGCAGCAGAAGCGCTAACCTGGTTAAAGCCTTGTTGAAGTAGCGCGTAAATTTGGAAACGGCTTTCTAAAATTGGCATATTAGTTGAGTAAAAGACCTGCCAAACTTGGAAGTTTTCTCGTAAAACAGGGTCGCCCATAATATCGTTGGTTAAGCGAATCCACGCTTCAGGACTACTGGCCAAACCATGAATGAGCACAATGACCTTCTTATTCGGATTATACGGTTCAAGTAAGTACAAATGCGGCATACTGAGTCGTTCTTCACGATCAATTAAGGACAAATATGCCGATTTACCTAAATTATTTTGCGCTAACCACAAGCCATAAGGAGCAGAAAAGTTTGCGGCAAGTGGGTATTGCTTGTGCGCAATTTGAGCGGACTCATATTTATACGGATCATAAGCTTTGAGCTTAAAATGGGGTCGATTTAAAATATCTTCAATAGAATTGGCACTATGCGGTTCTGCAGTGATGGTCGCGGCTAAATAACGTGCTTGATGAATGTTTGGATTTTTTCCTGCAGGATAATCATATTTTAGGGGATCAATAATATATTTGCTGTTGCTCAAATCATCGTTTGGATTTTCAGGTAGTACCACTAGAAATTCAGACCCAAAACCATCACGGCGGGTGACCGAGCGCAAACCCGAAAAGTTCAGGTTATAGGTTGACATCAATTGCTGAATTTTTTGCTGTTTCAGCTGTGGGTAGTAATCAAAATCAATATCGTAAATGCTGTTGCCAACACGAATTTGTTGTTGCAATTCATTGTGTTTATAGCGCAGCGCATAGCTGCTGACCAATTTGGCAATCGCTTGGTTATAAAAGTCCCGAATTTGGACTTGTCTGTTATCAAAAATACGGTCTTGTGGCGCACGTTTAGTTTTAAACATGTAGGCGTAACTATAACGAATACTTTGATCGAGCATGTGTAATTGCTGATCTAAACATTGTTCATAATTGGCCTGATTAATTTTTTGTTGTTCTTCCGATCTTTTACTGTTCAGAATACTGATTTTACAGGACGATGAATTTTTAAGTCCAATCGCTTTCGCTAAATATAATTCACTGGCGGTTGAGAGCAGTTGTTCATCCTGAATTTGTGGGATTTGTTTCAGAGCATCTACACATTCTTCAGGGTTTTCGGCACAAAGATTCGCCTCACGTCCTGTCATCGACAAGACATTTAAACTTGCTTCACTCAGTTTTTTGCGCGATAAAATACTATCGCGTTCATTGGCAATGCTGACTTTTAATGCCTGATTTTTAACACTCACCACCTGACAACCAGACAGCAATGTTGTACTGAGCAATGCAGCAATCACAATTTTATTCATGGAAAGTCTAGCTTAATTTTTAAGATTTTTTTCCATCATACGTTTTTTTAAAGCTTTTTCAATTGCGTCTTAAGTAAAATAGACCGTCGGAACGGTCTATTTTAGATTTATTTTGTATCGATCTTTAATCAAGTACGTGGCGCGATTACTTGCCAAACATTCCAACGACCTTGCTTTTCAATTTCAGCAATTAAACGGTCAGCCACTTCGGCTTCTTGCGGGTATTTGATTTTATAATTTTTCAAAGTTTGTACTGCATTTTTCTTTTGTTCCATGGCAATGTAGTTGTTTGCCGCAGACAAATAAGCTTCCTGCACACCTGCTTTCATGGCTTTGTCTAAATAAGGAATCGCTTCACGATGACCACCCCCTTCAGACAGACCAAAACCAAACCAGAAATTCGCTTCAGCATCTTCCTGATTTATTTTTAAAATACGCTGTGCATAGTTAAGTGAGCGTGTGGTGTAAATAGAGCCTAAGTCTAGGTTACGCGCCATAACACTGGCTTTAAATGCTCGCATCAAAATATCAAAAGAGGCATTTTCATTGGCTGCTAAAGTGTCTAGTTGTTGAGTCACTTCTTTGAGCTTCGCCTCAAAACCTCGACGTTCTTGACGTTCGCTAAAACGTGGCGGATAGTGACGAGCTTTGCCTTCGACCAGTTGTAAGAAGTCATCAATTTCAGTGATATCGATTTCGTTGTCACCAGCCAAAACCGCAAATTTCAAGCTACGGGAATTGTTATTGAGCGTAGGTACAATCAATTTGTTTTGATCTAAGGTAATGCTCTTGCTTGGATCATTTGGATTTGTGACTACCATTTTAGTCACAGGCTGTGCTGCTGCTTTCTGTAGGTTAATTTCAAATGGTGGGGGGGCATCATAATTAAATGGATTTAAGGCATAGAATGGTGCGCTTAATTCTGGTTCGGTAAATACGATAGGTTTGACTGCTTCTTGTTTTGGTGGTGCAACACAGGCGCTAACGAGCGTTGCAGCTAAAATACTGAGTGCCAAAGGCTTAAGGGTCATGGTGTTCTTCCATTCAATTTATTTTAAAAGTGAGAGGTGACTGTGTCGAATTAAAATATTGCATGTCGGTCAGTCTAAGAAATCTGTTCCGAACATGCAATACAAAGGATGGGGCTTTGTTACACAGTGATACGAACTTTTTTAAGTGTCCGTTGAGTTGTATTGCATTTCACATTCACGTCTAACATCTTCAATTATTTTTAATTCTTCAGCGCTATAAGCATGTGCGTGTTGTTGTTGGTTTTTAAAGCTTGGGTCAAGTAAAGATAAACGCTGACACAACAAATTCATACGTTTTTCATTTTGTTCTAAACGATCTAATAACACACGCATACCATCTAAAATCGGGTCGGACTGATTTTGTGTTGCCGCATAAGGTTGGAAACCTATACTGGCGGCATAATCACGACGACGTGTCTCCTGATCATCGGCAGGTTTATTTTTCATGATAAAGCGCGCAGGGTTGCCTACAGCAGTTGCACCTTCCGGAACTTCTTTGGTCACCACCGCATTAGAGCCAACTTTGGCATTTTTATGTACGGTAAATGGACCTAGAATTTTCGCGCCTGCACCGACCACCACGCCATCTTCCAAAGTTGGATGACGTTTGCCTTTATTCCACGTGGTACCGCCTAAAGTCACGCCATGATATAAGGTAACATCATCGCCAATTTCAGCAGTTTCACCAATCACTACGCCCATACCATGGTCAATAAAAAAGCGACGACCAATTTTTGCACCAGGATGAATTTCAATACCTGTTGCAAAACGGCTAAATGACGAGAGTAGACGAGCTGATCCTTTACAGTCTTTGTTCCATAATTCATGCGCCACGCGATGCATCAGTAATGCGTGAATTCCTGGATAAGTCGTTAAGACTTCGAGCGTATTTCGAGCAGCAGGATCGCGCGCGAAGACAGCTTGAATGTCTTCTTTGAGCTGTTTAAGCATTAGTTTGATCCTCGTCGAGTGTTGATGTAGATTTTTTCCATGAACCGTTATTCATTGCTTGTACGCGGCTAAAAATACCGCGTAGTAAATGGTATTCCATACGATCTAATTGTATACGTCCAAAAAGCCGACGCAAGCGCAAAGGCAATAATCGTGGATTTTTTGGGTCCATAAATTCAATTTCTGCCAGCATTTTTTCTAAATGTGGGTAGAACTGTTGCATTTGCGCGTGGTTGACCAACGGTTCATCCCATTGCATCGCTTCAGAATCTGTCACTTGCATAGTCGCTTCGGGATCGGCAACTTTTCCGACAATATCGATGGCAGCCATACGCATTTCATAGCAAATCACTTGAATGGCTTGAGCAACATTCAATACACCATATTCCTCATTGACAGGAATCGTCACGTGATAATTCGCCAACGCCAGTTCTTCATTGGTTAAGCCACGATCCTCACGTCCGAAAATAATTGCAATATTTTGCCCATGCAGCGTCACAGCATTTAAAGATTTTTTTGCTGCAGGACGTGCATCTAAGAGTGGCCAAGGAATAGTGCGAGTACGCGCACTAGTACCAAAGACCAAATGGCAGTCGGCAATGGCATCTTCGAGCTGCTCAACCACTTCGATCTGTTCAATTAAATCGGTTGCACCTGCTGCCAAAGCATCAATATCTGGGTGTGGGTAGGTTTTTGGAGCAACCAAAACCAATTTATTTAGCCCCATGGTTTTCATAGCGCGTAAGGCACTGCCAATGTTGGCAGGCAGGGTGGTATTTACCATGACAATACGCACGTGGGAGAGGTGTGCGGCAACAGTTGCATTGTCGGTTTGACTCATAACAAATCCAGATGGGTTAAGTTTTTAATTAAGAGTATTGATCAACTTCGGTATGGTATAAATCCATGGCATCGTCCATGCTCATATCAGCCGGTGGTTGTGCAATCGTTGCAGGTCTCGCCACATCGATAGCTTTCGCAGCTTTAGATTTTACTTGATATTCAATATGCACGCTTTCTTTACCAAAATAGTCACGCAGTTTGACTAAGGCTTCATCTAAGGGTGCGATTTTCCACTGAATACCCAAATGTAATTCTGCAGTGGCATAAGCATAGTCAAGGTGCAATAACACAGGAATATGCGTGCATAAATCTACATTACAATAAGGTAGCAACATATTTTGTAAGTCTTGACTCAGGGTCTTGCTTAAATGTTCCGCATGCAAGTGAATTTGAATGCTATTGGCACGTTTTTGGCGAATTTCGTTCAGGCTAAATGCTTTTGTTAAGCGTCCCATCGGGCGATCAAAACCTTCGCGTTCGTAAATTTCACCTTCAATCACCACCACTTTTTCAGTTTGTACAATATCTTTAAAGCGTTGGAAGCGTTCATGGTTGGCAGACACTTCAATACGTGCCGTACCATCATCCAAAGTGACTACCATACGATTGGGGAAGTTGGCCACATCCACCACTAAGCCTGCAAAGACGGTGGTCACACCACGACGAGTTGGTGTCAATTCATTAATTTTACTTGGAATAAAGGCTTTTAATTCATTGCGATAAACATCAATCGGGTGACCAGTGAGATAAAGTCCAAGCGTGTCTTTTTCACCTTTGAGTCTGACTTCATCTGACCATGGTTTCACAGGTTTAGCTGGCTTACGCTGTACTTCCTCAACCTCACCAAATAAATCCATGATGCCCGTTTCACGGTTGGAACGTGCTTGTTCCGCCGCTTGTACCGCTTCTGGCAATTGCGCCATTAAGCTGGAGCGTTCGATGCCTAAACAGTCTAATGCACCCGCACGAATTAAAGCTTCAAGGGTTCGTTTGTTGATTTTTTTCAAATCAATACGATGACAGAAGTCAAATAAATCGCGGTATGGGCCTTCTTTTTGGCGTGAATCAATCACCGATTGCATGGCTTGTTCGCCCACGCCTTTAATTGCACCAAGTCCATAAACAATAGTGCGCTCATCGCTGGCGTGGAAATGGTACAAAGACATATTGACCGATGGTGGTAAAACTTCCAGATCATTGTGGCGACAGTCATCAATTAGGAACACCACATTGTCAGTGTTTTGCATTTCCGATGACATGACCGCTGCCAAGAATTCGGCAGGGTAATGTGCTTTCAGCCATGCCGTTTGATAGGCAACGAGGGCATAGGCAGCTGCGTGAGATTTGTTAAAACCGTAGCCTGCGAACTTTTCCATATAGTCAAAAATATGGTTGGCTGTGGCGGCATCAATGTCTTTTTTTGCAGCACCTTCAATAAAGATTTGGCGCTGTTTTACCATTTCTTCAGGTTTTTTCTTACCCATAGCACGACGCAGTAAATCTGCGCCACCAAGGGTATAGCCTGCACAATACTGTGCCGCCTGCATGACCTGTTCCTGATAAACCATAATGCCGTAGGTTGGCTCAAGCACACCTTCTAGCAAAGGATGCAGATACTCAAACTCGCCACCGTGCATACGGTGAATAAAGTCTGGAATTAGATCCATTGGGCCGGGACGATACAACGACACGAAGGCAATAATTTCTTCAAATTTGCTTGGCCGAGCTTCTTTGAGCATCTTTTTCATGCCCACGGATTCAAATTGGAATACCGCTGTGGTGTTTGCATTGGCAAAGACTAAATAGGCGTCTTTATCGTCCAGTGGAATATGGGCAATATCTAGCGGTGTATCTGCTTGGATGCGTTTATTGATATTTTGTACTGCATCCTCAATAACCGTCAGGTTACGTAAACCTAAGAAGTCAAATTTGACCAAACCTGCCGATTCAACATCGTCTTTATCGTATTGTGCAACACGGGCGGTTCCATCGGCATCACACATGACTGCAGAAAAGTCAGTGATTTTGGTTGGTGCAATGACCACACCACCTGCGTGTTTACCTGTGTTTCGGGTAATGCCTTCTAGTTTTAAAGCCATTTCCCAAATTTCTGAAGCATCATCATAGTCAGGGTTAGATGGATTGGTCACCACATCTTTCAGCTGTGGTTCTGCTTCAATCGATTCTTCTAGACTGAGTCCTAAAGGTTTAGTTGGAATCAGTTTAGAAATACGGTCTGCCAAACCATAAGATTTGCCTAAAACTCGCGCGACATCTCGAATTGCACCTTTGGCGGCCATAGTACCGAAAGTGGCAATTTGTGATACTGCGTCACGTCCATAGGTACGTGCCACATAGTCAATCACTTTATCGCGCCCTGCAATACAGAAATCGACGTCAAAGTCGGGCATGGATACACGTTCTGGGTTTAGGAAACGTTCAAAGAGTAGTTCATAACGCAGTGGGTCTAAGTCGGTAATTTTTAAGCTATAAGCGACCAATGAACCTGCACCCGAACCACGACCCGGCCCAACAGGTACGCCATTATTTTTGGACCATTGAATAAAGTCCATGACGATGAGGAAGTAGCCCGGGAAGCCCATCGAGTTAATAATATTAATTTCGTATTCAATTCGCTCATCATAAGGTTTGCGAATTTCAGCCCAGTCTTCATCACGCTGTGCAACAGGATAAAGTACATTTAGACGTTCTTCCAAACCTTGCTTGGACAAGTGTGCAAAGTAGGTATCAATGGTGTGTCCTTCTGGAAATGGATAATCTGGAAGGAAGTATTTACCCAATTGCAGCGTGACATTACAGCGTTTGGCAATGTGATAGCTGTTTTCAATGGCACTTGGAATGTCAGAAAACAGTGCCGTCATTTCTTCGGCGGTTTTAAAATATTGCTCAGGACTGTAAGTTTTTGGACGACGGTTGTCCCCTAAGACATAACCATCGGCGATGCAGACGCGCGCTTCGTGTGCTTCATAATCTTCACGGCGAATAAAATGCACATCGTTATGTGCTACCACGCCAATATTATATTTTTTAGCTAATTTAACTGCTTCAGCAATAAAGGTATCTTCATCAGGGCGATCTGTGCGGGTCAGGGCTAAATAAACCCGATTGCCAAATTTTTCAATCCATTCTTCCAGCAAAGGTTCGGCTTTTTGCGGATTGGAGGTGATCAGCATTTTGCCGACATCACTTTGAATACCGAGTAACAGAATCAGGTCATCGGCTTGTTCTAAAATCCATGCTTTATTGACGCAAGGGATATTGAGTTGCTGACCTTCAATATAGCCACGCGACACCAATTCGGTCAGATTGCGCCAGCCGTGATTGTTCATCGACAATAAAGTCACACGATGATCGGCATCATTTAAACGCAGCACTGAACCTAAAATCGGTTTGATGCCTTGCCCCAAACATTTGCCATAAAACTTTACGGCAGCGTGCAGGTTAGAGAGATCGGTCAATGCCAAAGCAGGCATTTCTTCATTGACTGCAGCTTTAATCAAGTCAGGTACGCGTACAATCGACTCGGTAATCGAAAATTCTGTATGTATACCTAAATGAACAAAGCGCATGAATCAGTCCCTTAAAAAATCACGGGTTAGTTTAGCATGCTCTGCTCAAGACAAAACATGCTGCAAAGTTTTTCCTACGGTTTTCGATGATCTTGACCGTATATCAAAATTTCAGTTTTTTGGATGTTGATATGGCGTGAATCACGTATGCATGGAGAAGGAGTGTGGTTTTAACCCCTTACACACTCATACGAGTAGCAAGGAGTTAAATGGTGAATCTATTTCTGATGTGTAGATGAAAGATTTATCTGAGTTTAGATAACCAATCGCCTAAACTTTGCACCAATTGCACTAAAATTAATAAGACCACCACGGTTAGCATCACGACACTACTATCAAAGCGTTGATAACCATAAGAAATAGCAAGGTCACCAATGCCGCCTGCACCGACTGCGCCTGCCATAGCAGTTGCGCCAATTAAGCTAATGGTGGCTGTGGTTAGGTTCAAAATGAGTGAGCTACGTGCTTCAGGTAAAATAAATTTGAAGATAATCTGTAAGGGTGTAGCACCCATTGCCTGTGCAGATTCGACAATTCCTTCATTGACTTCAAGCAGTGAAGTTTCTACCAAACGACCAATATACGGGCCGACATAAATGGTCAGTGGAACAATGGCTGCCCAAGTTCCGATGGATGTACCCACTAACAATTTAGTCAGCGGAATCACCGCAATCAATAAAATAATAAAGGGTAGGGAGCGTAGTGCGTTTACAATGGGATTGAGGCCATGATAAATCACACGGTTAGGTAAAATTCCTGTTGGACGAGTGACCAAAAGGGTAATGCCCTGAATAAAGCCCCAGATACAACCAAACAACATGGCAAAGAACACCATGTGAAAAGTTTCTTGTAGGGCAGTAACAAACTGGTCAATAGATAAAGAGCTCTTCCAGAAAGACGCGGTTACCGAGGTCAGCCACTGTACAATTAAATCTCTCATGCTTGTACTCCTGACTGTTCAACTTCAACGCCATTGGCTTGCAGAAATTCAAGTGCTTGTTGAATGACGCTTGCATCACCGAGCAATTGTATAAACATTTGCCCAATCACAGCGCCATCAATTTCGGTCATATTGGCAAATAAAATATTCAGGCTGATATCAAACTGTTTAATGACGGCTTGAATTACGGTTTCCTGAGCCGATTTACCTAAAAATTTCAGACAATAAATACTGTGTTGATTCTGATTTTCCAGATTATTTAAAATATTGATAGGTAATTGTTGCTGCAACACAGTTTGAATAAAGCTTTTGGTGGTCGGATGTTGCGGTTGACTAAATATTTCTAGGGTTGAACCTGTTTCAATCACTTTGCCTTGTTCCATCACCGCGACATAATCACAAACCGATTCAATCACATCCATTTCATGTGTGACCATTACAATGGTAATGCCTTGTTCACGGTTAATTTTTTTCAGTAATTCCAGTACAGATTTGGTGGTTTGCGGGTCAAGTGCCGAAGTCGCTTCATCGCAAAGTAAAATTTTAGGATGATTGGCGAGTGCACGCGCAATACCGACACGTTGTTTTTGTCCACCTGAAAGTTCATCAGGGTAAGCGTCTTTTTTATGTTTTAAATCAATAAACTCAAGTAATTCATTTAAACGCTTTTCGCGTTCGGCTTTGCTCCAGCCGAGAAGTTTCATCGGCATTTCAATATTGGCGGCCACAGTTTTAGTCTGCAATAAATTGAAGTGCTGAAAAATCATCCCAATATGGGCACGTTCATGACGCAATTCTCGAGCATTGAGTGCAGTAAAATCTTTTTGATGAATGATGACTTGCCCAGCATTTGGACGCTCCAACAAATTGATCAAGCGGATTAAGGTACTTTTACCTGCACCACTATAGCCAATAATGCCAAAAATACTGCCTGTTGGAATTTGTAGGTTAATTTGATCCAACGCACGCAGTGTTTGACCTTTGAGCTGATAGTGCTTTGAAATGTTTTTAAATTCAATCATATCGTCAAGAAATGTCCATAAATGAAAAAACAGGCAAAGTTCGCTTTGCCTGTTTTGTTTAACGCATTATATTACTATTTTGCTGCTTCAGTGAAATAGCTGACAGGTTTATTTACCGCAACTTTTGTTCCGCCAAAGTGCTGATCAATATATTGCTTCACTGCTTCGGTATGATACAACGCACCTACTTTTTGCAAGATTGGGTCATTTTGACGATCTGCAGCAGTAGCCAGAATGTTGATATTCATTTTTGTGCTTTGGTCAATTGGCTCGTAATAAATTGAATCTTTCAGTACGTTTAAACCACCTTCCATTGCAAGGGTGTTGCCCAAAACAATTGCATCGACTTCATCTTTGACACGTACAGCCGTTGCCATTTGAATCGGTTTGATTTGAATTTGCTTGGCATTTTCTACGATGTCTGCAGGCGTACCTTGAACATTGTCAAAACCATCTTTCAGTTTAACCAAACCAGCCGATTGAAGTAATAACAACGCACGTGATTCATTGGCACCATCATTTGGAATAGCAATCGTTGCGCCCGTTTTGAACTCATCCAACTTTTTCACTTTGCTTGAGTAAATACCCATTGGCTCTAAGTAAGTTGTTGCGACCGGTGCAATTTGATCTTTATTGTTGGCATTAAACGCAACCATATAAGCATAAGATTGGAATGCGTTAAGATCAATTTCTTTATTTGCTACCGCTGTGTTCATTGACACGTAATCGGTGAAGTTTTTCACCTCAAGTTGAATACCTGCTGCTTTGGTTTCAGGTAAGTCGGCAATAAAACGCCAAATATCTGCATCTGAACCAGTTGATGCCATAGTGACAGTGTGTAGAGCAGAAGAATCTTTTTGTGCCGCGTCAGTCGCAGGCGCTTCTTGTTTGCCACAGCCAGCCAAGCCAACTGAAAGACCAAGTACAAGACCAAGGAGCTTTTTCATGAATATATCCCGAGCAAGTTTAAGCCGTGCCTAAAGTTGCCAATGATTGAGAAAGATTAAATCAGCAAGATGGATGGAATCGCATGATGAAGATTTTGCATGTTTCCCAAATACGTTGTAGGTATTGTTTGAGTATTGAAAAAAGTCTGCATGCAGCTCAATCAATAATTTTGAGATGGATGGGCATTTCACTTTTTTCAAAAGATGCACCATCATAACAATAAAAAATAATTCTATATAGTGCTGCGTATGTTATGCATATCACTGTTTTTACAACAGAAAGTGAATAAGTCAAAATAAGTTCTTATAAATAAATATATTCTGTAAATATTATAGATTTGATCAAGTGTTTAAATATTTGAGTGCTTTAGAATTTATTTTGCAATATAAATATGAAAAAATAGCAATCTGGCGTTATCTAGGTTAACTCATTCATTGATGCAATAAAAAAGCTCGTACTGTGACGAGCTTTTTGATGGTCTTAAATTTTTAGACTAAACAAAAAACTTAAGCATTTTCACGCGCAATGGCACGATAGCCAATATCTTTACGATATTGCACACCATCAAAGGTAACTTTTTCACACAGTTCAAGGGCTCTAGCTTGCGCTTCGCCAATAGTATTACCGAGCGCAGTTACACACAGTACACGACCACCATTGGTCACAATCTCACCATCGGCATTGCTTGCTGTACCTGCATGGAATACTTTCGCATCTGCCATTTGTGTCTCTAAACCAGAAATCACATCACCTTTGCCTGAAGTTTCAGGGTAACCCGCAGTCGCTAATACAATCCCGACAGTTTTGCGTTCATCCCAGTCTGCTTCGGCAGGTAAGTTGCCTGCAATACCTGCTTCAACTAAATCTACCAAAGATGACTTTAAGCGCATCATAATTGGCTGCGTTTCAGGGTCACCAAAACGGCAGTTAAACTCGATCACTTTTGGTTGACCTTTGTCGTCAATCATTAAGCCAGCGTATAAGAAACCTGTATAAACATGACCGTCTTTTTTCATACCTTCAACTGTAGGACGCATCACTTCATTCATGGTTTTTTCAAATACGTCTGCAGTCACGACAGGGGCAGGAGAGTATGCACCCATACCGCCAGTGTTTGGACCTTGGTCGCCTTCAAAAATACGCTTGTGGTCTTGTGAAGTTGCCATAGGAAGGATGTTGTCGCCATCAATCATACAAATGAAAGAAGCTTCTTCACCTGCAAGGAATTCTTCAATAACTACACGCGAACCTGCATCACCAAATTTGTTTCCTGCCAACATGTCATCAATGGCATCGAATGCTTCCTGATTTGTCATCGCCACGATCACGCCTTTACCTGCAGCAAGACCGTCCGCCTTGATCACGATTGGCGCGCCATTTTTCTCAACAAATGCTTTTGCAGCATCAACTTCAGTGAATACGTCATAGAATGCAGTAGGAATGTTGTGGCGTTTTAAGAAGTGCTTGGCAAAGGCTTTAGAACCTTCAAGCTGCGCAGCAAACTGGGTTGGGCCCCAAATTTTTAAACCCGCTTCACGGCAGGCATCGACCACACCATTGACCAATGGTGCTTCAGGGCCAACAATGATTAAATCAACAGCATTATTTTTGGCAAAGTCGATAATCGCAGGGTTATTTTGAATATCTAACGCTACGTTCTCGCATTTGTTTTCTGTTGCCGTACCTGCATTGCCGGGTGCAACAAAGACTTTAGCGACTTTGTCATCTTTTGCGATTTTCCATGCCAAAGCATGTTCACGACCGCCACTACCTAAAACTAAAATATTCATCTAAAAATCCCTCAAAGAATAAATCCCCATAGCGAAGCGTTGCTTTTCACACTAGAAAAGAAAGGGGATTGTGCATAAAACACAGTTCCCTTACGTGAAAAGTCCCCCTTTTTATTAAAGGGGGATTTCGGGGGATTATTAAATACGACTTCTAATTAATGAGTTTAATTAGTGACGGAAATGACGCATGCCAGTGAAGACCATTGCAATACCAGCTTCATCGGCTGCAGCAATCGTTTCTTCATCACGCATAGAACCACCCGGTTGAATAATGCATTTAATACCAGCCTTAGCAGCGTTATCAATACCATCACGGAATGGGAAGAACGCGTCAGATGCCATAACTGCACCCTCAACTACCAAACCTGCATGTTCTGCTTTAATAGCAGCAATACGAGCTGAGTTTACACGGCTCATCTGACCTGCGCCAACCCCAATAGTCTGACGGTTTTTTGCATAAACAATTGCGTTCGATTTTACGTATTTCGCAACTTTCCAAGCAAAGATCATATCGTCAATTTCTTGTTCAGTTGGTGCGCGTTTGGTCACAACTTTTAAGTCATCTTTACTGATCATACCCAAGTCTTGGTCTTGAACCAATAAACCGCCATTCACGCGCTTGTAATCCATTTGTGGAGCGCGTGCATCAATCGCAGGAAGCTCACCACATACCAATACACGTACGTTCTTCTTCGCGCCAGTCACTTCAAGCACGCCTTCAGCAATACTTGGTGCAATGATCACTTCAACGAATTGACGATCTACAATTGCTTGTGCAGTTGCAACGTCTAATTCACGGTTAAACGCAATGATGCCACCGAATGCAGATTCAGGGTCAGTTGCATAGGCAAGGTCATAAGCAGCCTGAATACCATCTAAAGATACGGCAACACCACATGGGTTAGCGTGTTTTACGATTACACAAGCAGGTTTTGCAAATGATTTCACACATTCAAGTGCGGCATCGGTATCTGCAATGTTGTTATAAGATAATTCTTTACCTTGAAGCTGCTTCGCAGTAGAAACAGAAGCTTCAGTTGCAGCAGGGTCTACATAGAATGCTGCAGATTGATGCGGGTTTTCGCCGTAACGTAAATCTTGCGCTTTGTTCAATTGAGTATTGAAAGTACGTGCAAACTTGTCAGCAGTACCTTCTTCTTTACCTACACGTGCACCTAAGTAAGAGGCAATCATACCGTCGTATTGTGCAGTGTGTTCAAAAGCTTTCACTGCTAAATCAAAACGAGTTTCGTATGACAATGCACCGCTGTTTTTCATTTCTGCAATAACAGTCGCGTAGTCAGAAGCATTTACTACAATACCAACAGAAGCATGGTTTTTTGCTGCAGCGCGAACCATAGTAGGGCCACCAATGTCGATGTTCTCAATCGCATCTGCAAGTGAACAATTTGGTTTTGCAACAGTCGCAGCAAATGGATAAAGGTTAACTACTACCAAGTCGATGGCATCAATATTGTGTTCTGCCATGACTGCTTCGTCTAGACCACGACGAGCCAAGATACCGCCATGAATTTTAGGGTGTAACGTTTTTACTCGACCATCCATCATTTCAGGGAAACCAGTATGCTCTGATACTTCTACGACAGCAATATTGTTATCTTTAAGCAACTTATAAGTACCACCAGTAGATAAAATTTCTACCCCAAGAGCAGCAAGTTCTTGTGCAAATTCAACAATTCCTGTTTTGTCAGAAACAGAGATTAAAGCGCGTTTAATAGTCATGATCTTCGTCACAGTTTTCAATTACAGAATAAAACAAACTAGCAAAATACAGATAAAAAAAATGCCTGCGGAGGCCGCAAGCATTTTATCACTTATTCACTCATTAAACCGTGAGCTTTTAACTTTTTACGTAAAGTTCCACGGTTTAGTCCAAGAATTTCAGCAGCGCGTGTTTGGTTACCGCGAGTGTATTCCAGAACAACAGATAAAAGAGGTTTCTCCATTTCTGCTAACACCATGTCATACACTTGTGAAGGCTGTTCACCTTGTAGTTGTGCAAAATAATGGCGAACTGCGCGATCTACGTGAATACGTAAAGCAACATCAGATTGTGCAGTAAAAATAGGAGATTTGCTATTCATGCGAATTAATCCGAAAATCAGATATCACTGGGATAAAGTGATATATCAATGTGGTCTATAAAATAAATGAACTCCGTTTTAGATCCTAAAACGGGAAGTTCTAAAACTGGAACATTTAGCTTGCCACAACTCTACACATTGGTCGAAATTTATGCGTAACAATACATTAATAATTGTTACAGACCAAAATCAAAACAAAAAAATCTACTGTGTACGCGATATATAAAAATAAAGCGCATTAGACAGATTAATATGTGTTGTGAATCTTGCGAGGAGTTTGTAGCACAAAGCTTTCGTGGCGCGTATGATACCATTGTATGAGAAAAAGTGAGCAATAAAACTGCAATTTTTTTTATTTTTTTTCGCTATTTTTTCACTTTTTTTGGGCAATTAAGGCTTGATAATTTCTAAAGTATAGTTATCGAAGTCGTTTCGTGACACTGGAACAACAATGTCAAACTTAAATGGTGTGTTTTGAGGAATGCGTTGAATGCGCGAAAGACTTTCGATCAAATACTCCTGTGGGGAATAAACATAAGTAGATAATGTTTGTTGTTTTTCTTTTAAAGTGATTTTGATATTAGGCAAAGCCAAGCTTTTGTCATAGTAATTGATCAGTTCACCCGTAAATTGTGTATTCACACTATCTACACGTTTCACCTTCACGCGATTTGCTGAAACTAGGCTAAAGCGTTCTTCAAAATTATTACAGTTGAAAAATTGACAGACTTGGGTGAACACAGAATTCAGTGCAGGGCTGTTATTTAAAAACTTGGGGTTAAACAACAGAATTTGAAAGATCAACAAACCAATCAATAAAAAATTAATACTTCCCCAAAGTAAGTAGTAACCATTGCCCTGCTTTTTTTCACTTTCAAGATCAGGCGCAGACAAGTTCATTGCAGGAATGTTGCCAATCGGTTCGGTACTAAAATAATTTAGGTTATTCAGATAGGTTTTCAGATCAATATTGGAATGTTCCGCTTTACGCTGAAAAATATCTAAAATATGTTGCGTTTGCGCAAGTTCAGCTGTTGCCTGTACAAAACTGTGGTTTTGAATGTGATTTAACTGTGATGTAACTGAATTTTTATTTTGTGGATAGGAAAATACCAAATGCGAAAGAGCATTAAAGGTATTGTCGCATTTAGGACAACAAACCATCCCTTGCGCAACGGTTAGCTGCGCAACGGTTACTTTATAAACAGACTGGCATTTTGGGCACTTGGTTTGCTTGTCACTCATAACTCAAAAATTACAGTTAGTGGGGATGGCGTTTTCCCGAAATACGACACCAGTTTTCTTCACGTTTTTCGACTTGTACTATATCAAAAAATTCAGAATAAACACTAGAAACTTCAGCAACTTGCTCTTCAATTACACCTGCAAGTGCGAACTCGCCCTCAGATTTAATTAAAGTTGCAAACTCTTGCGCAAGCATCATCAATGGGCTTGCCAAAATATTGGCAACCAAAATGTCTGCTTTTTCATTGCTAATGGTTTCATTGAACTCTTCTGGAAGTGCAACATATAAGTTTTCAAGTACGCCGTTGAGCTCAGCATTTTGTTTGGTCGCTAAAACTGCTTGCGGGTCAATATCAGTCGCATAGACTTTTTTTGCACCGAGCAACAAAGCCGCTACCCCTAAAATGCCTGAACCACAACCGTAGTCGATCACAACTTTATCTTTCACATCAGTTTTACCTAACCATTGTAGGCACAGGAACGTACTGGCATGGTTACCTGTACCAAAAGCCAAACCTGGGTCAAGTTTAATATTGACTGCATCTGCCTCAGGTGGTTCTAACCATTCAGGTACAATCCAGAATTTCTCTGCGATCTGGATTGGCTCGTAGTAATCCATCCATGAGCGTTCCCAAACCTGATCTTCCAAAAATTCACTGCGTAAAGGGGCATCTGGCATTTGCGCACGAATAAAGGTTTCTAAGGCTGCAACATCAATTTCTTCATCTTCGTCTTGTGCATAAATACCTGTCACAATGACTTTGTTCCAGAGTGGTGTTTCACCTGGCAGTGGCTCAAGTAAGTCCTGATTTTCCGCATCATCTAAGGTTACGCTGACTGCACCCAATGAACTGAGCAGGGTTTCAGTAAAATCGACTTGCGCTTGATCAACAGTAATATGTATTTGTAACCACTTCACGGAGATAACCTAAAATTTAATGCGAAAGCGCTATTGTAACTGAACTGGTGCAGACGCTGTTATTTTTTATTCTGATTGCGAAAGGGAAAACTCTATACGATTGGAAGTTTCAAATTCGGTTTATGCTTATAGTCGAATAATGTGACAAAAATATAACTCTAAAAAATATAAGTTAAGAATTTGTTTGAACCATCATCGCTCAATCATCCCCAAAACAGTCAAATTGCTGGATTGGGGATGATTGAGGGACTTGTTTTAGAATGCAGACTGTTCAGAGGCAGATGTCGGCGCAAATTGATTGAGTAAGGTGCCTAAAATTGCCGCAAAGATATACATGAAAATAGAATACACCGCAGCAGGCATGGCAATGGTAGAGCTTGCCATAACAGTTAGGGCAATGGTCATTGCAAGGGTGCTGTTGTGAATGCCAATTTC
Source organism: Acinetobacter sp. KAM396 (assembly GCF_021602765.1). Lineage (NCBI taxonomy): Bacteria > Pseudomonadati > Pseudomonadota > Gammaproteobacteria > Moraxellales > Moraxellaceae > Acinetobacter > Acinetobacter sp. KAM396. The sequence goes on along the minus strand of NZ_BPPH01000008.1, from coordinate 55,586 downwards.
AAAGGCACAGGCTCGGGCTTGTTGGCTATTCACACCAAAGAAACGCGGGACAAAATAACCAACTAATAAACTGCAGGCACAGAAAAGAGCAGTGGCAAGTCCTACATCTGCCAAATAAAGCATGATGTTATTTCGCTCTTTGACGATTGCGCCAATAATAATCACAATCAGAAAAACCACAGCAAAAATACGTACAGGTTTGTTTAACTGGTCTGCCGTTTGCGGACTAAAATGACGTACCAACATCCCTAAAGTGACAGGGATAATAATAATTAAAAACACCTGCAACACTTTGGTAAACTGTAAGCCGACTTGTTGCCCATCCTGCATAAAATGCTGAATGGCAAAGTTGACAATGAGTGGCAAGGTAAATGCTGCAATCACGGAGTTTACGGCAGTAAGGGTAATGTTTAGGGCAATATCACCTTTATATAAATAGCTAAATAAGTTGGCCGTTGGCCCACCAGGAGATGCTGCCAGTAGCATGAGTCCCACTGCAAGCAGTGGTGGTAAATTCATTAGTTTACAAATGAAGAAAGCAATTGTGGTCAAAACAACTAATTGACAAAATAAAGCAATAAATACTGCTTTTGGGTGTTTGCTCACCCGTTTAAAGTCGTTAGGAGTGAGTTCTAAGCCAAGTCCAGCCATGACCACAGCCAAAGCCAGTGGCAAAAATATTGTGATTAATCCTGAATCCATAAACACTCCTTTGTTTTTATATCTACAATAATTTATTTGATATTTAACTGTTTGTTTAATCTGTGGTTAATTTAATCTTACGCACGTCTTAAATTGTGTTTTTATTGTGGTTGAAACTCTGTTCCTGTTTGTGTCGAAGGGCAAGTTTGGCAGATTGTCTAGCCAACATACTCCCTAAAATAAAGCTGAACATATACATGAAAATGGTGTAAATAGCAGAAGGAATAGCAATTTCAGTGCTTTGCAAAACCGATAGTGCAATGGTTAAAGCAACGGCAGTATTATGAATACCAATTTCAAAACAACAAGAGCGTGCTTGTTGATCAGGCACCCCCGCTAAATACGGTACAAGATAACCAATGAGCAAACTTAAAAAGCAAAATAGAGCTGTTGCGATACCAATAGCGCTGAAATAGTCAAAAACATTGGCGCGTTCGCGGAAAAGTGCATAAAAGAATAAAACGAAAATAAAATAAATGGACATCAAACGCATAGGTTTACCCAATTGTAATGCAATTTGTGGAATCGCATTACGCACCGCCATTCCTACACAAACAGGCACAATAATCAGTAAAAAGACCTGTGCCATTTTTTCAATGGGCATACCAATTTGTTGCTGATCGGTCATAAAATACAGAAAAGACAAATTAACAATAAAAGGCAGGGTAAAGGTTGCCATTACAGAATTCGTTGCGGTTAGAGTAATATTTAGGGCAACGTCACCTTTATAGACATAGCTAAATAAGTTCGAAGTAGGTCCCCCGGGTGAGGCAGCAAGCAGCATTAATCCAATTGACAATAGTGGTGGTAATTCTAAAAACAAACAAATTGAAAATGCTAAAACAGGCAAGATGACCAATTGTGACAAAAGCGTTAAAAAAATGACTTTAGGAAATTGACTAACCCGAATGAAATCCCTTGGCGTGAGTTGTAAGCCTAAGCCCATCATCATCACAGACAAGGTCAATGATAGAAAAAAGGTAAAAAAGCCTGAATCCATAGCACATCCTTTATTCTTTTTTTTGGTTTTAAGTTTTCCTTCTCTTTTGTAGTGTAATTGTTTTTTTTGATTGTGCAATAAACAAAGCAGTCATTTATTTACAATGACTGCTTTGGAGGTTTTATGCTTATATTCAGGTGAGTAGGGTAACCCATCAGTTCGGGAAAAACGATCCCTTCGTGAAGAAATGTGACACCCGACGATGGGGGCTCACATTGCAGCAGGACGTGGTGGCGTAAAGCCTAAAGCACATTTCCCTTTTAACTCCGTACCATTAAATGTAATGACTGTAGTTTGTGCATCTGCCGCACAAGAACGATATAATTCAGGCTCATTGCCTTGTAATTGAATTGCTTTAGATGAACTAAAGAATTGTGGTTCGCAAGTACCATTCCAGATAATTCCGCGATAGGCAAAGCTTACAGGTGCGCCCTGAGTTTTACCTTTACATACTTGCTGGAATTTTTGTGCGTTATAGACGGTTTCGACTTTATCATTTGCCTGCAATGCAAATGGACTGAACAATAAGCCAAAAAACATAGAAGAAAGTAAAATTTTCTTATTCATGATGTTTCCCTTTGTTTCTCATATCTGTGCTATTAGGATAAAAAATAGACAAATTAAAACAATGGTGATCTGGTTAATTTTTAGGTCTAAATGTTTTTATGTACAGTAAAAATGCAAATTTAGATTACAAAATATTAATTATGTAGCAGAATTAGGGGGCAATAAATCTCAATAAATCGACTGAATCTGTCAACTTATGCCACAAGTTTTGCTATAATATTCTGTCTTTATTTTTTATCTCTCCTTGACCATTATGCACTATCCTAAAGTTTACGATGTCATTGTTATTGGTGGCGGTCACGCAGGCACCGAAGCGGCGCTTGCAGCAGCACGTATGGGTCGTCAAACCTTACTCTTAACTCATAACATTGAGACTTTAGGGCAGATGAGCTGTAACCCTGCAATTGGGGGAATTGGGAAGTCGCATTTGGTGCGTGAGGTTGATGCATTAGGCGGTGCAATGGCATTAGCTGCCGATAAAAGCGGGATTCAATTCCGTATTTTAAACTCCCGTAAAGGTGCTGCGGTTCGTGCAACACGTGCGCAGGCAGACCGTGTTCGTTTTAAAGCTGCGATTCGTGCCACTTTAGAAAACCAAGCTAATTTAGATATTTTCCAACAAGCAGCAGATGACCTGATTGTAGAAGGCGATACCGTAAAAGGTGTCGTCACCCAAATGGGAATTCGCTTTGATGCGAAAACCGTGGTATTGACTACAGGTACATTCTTGGGTGGCGTGATTCACATCGGTTTAGAAAAATCCAGCGGTGGTCGTGCGGGAGATCCTCCATCAATTGCTTTGGCGGCGCGTTTACGTGAATTAAATTTACCTGTTGGGCGTTTAAAAACAGGTACGCCACCACGTATTGATGCACGCTCAGTTGACTTTTCTGTCATGATCCCGCAGCCCGGTGATTTCCCATCACCAACTATGTCATTTATGGGTGATGTGTCGATGCACCCTGAACAAGTGAACTGCTATATCACCCATACAAATGAACGCACTCACGAAATCATTCGCGGTGGTTTAGATCGTTCGCCTATGTATACAGGTGTAATTGAAGGTGTTGGTCCACGTTATTGCCCATCGATTGAAGATAAAATTCACCGTTTTTCTGATAAAGACTCGCATCAGGTATTTTTGGAGCCTGAAGGTTTAGATACACATGAATTGTATCCAAATGGGATTTCAACGTCTTTACCGTTTGATGTGCAGTTCGAGTTAGTTCGTTCAATTCGTGGTATGGAAAATGCGCATATTTTGCGTCCAGGTTATGCGATTGAATATGATTACTTTAATCCACAAGCCTTGAAATTTACTTTGGAAACCAAAGCCATTAATAACTTGTATTTTGCAGGTCAAATTAATGGCACGACGGGTTATGAAGAAGCAGGTGCTCAAGGTGTGTTGGCTGGTTTGAATGCGGCACGTCGCGCTTGGGATCAGGAACAATGGACACCAAAACGTGATGAAGCTTATATTGGTGTATTGGTTGATGATTTGATCACACTGGGTACCAAAGAGCCGTACCGCATGTTCACCTCACGTGCGGAATACCGTTTGATGTTGCGTGAAGACAATGCCGATCAGCGTTTGACCCCAATTGGTCGTGAGCTTGGTTTGGTGGATGACACCCGTTGGTCGGCTTACTGTGAAAAAATGGAAGCAGTAGAACGTGAAACAGGGCGTTTACAACATTTGTGGGCTGCACCAAATAACCCAATGGGCAAAAAATTTGTTGAAATGACAGGTGCAGATTTGTCCAAAGAATGTTCTGCAATTGATCTGTTAAAACGTCCAAATATCAGCTTTGCGCAAATTGCTGAATTAACGGGTTCAGATGTTTCTGCACAAGTAGGTGATCAAATTGAAATTGCGGTGAAATATGCAGGTTATATTAACCGTCAGCATGAAGATGTTGCACAATTAAAACGCTTGGAAGATACCAAAATCCCCGCAGATTTTGATTATGATGCAGTTTCAGGTTTATCGCGCGAAATTACCCTAAAGTTAAAGCATGTTTTACCAGAAACTTTGGCACAGGCCAGTCGTATTCCAGGTGTAACTCCAGCCGCTGTTCAATTGGTGATGATCACCATTCGTAAAAATGCACAGTCCCGTAAATCTGCATAAGATTTGATAGTTTGATAAATGCCCGCAATTTAAATATCGCTGGCATTTTTGTGCCACAAAGTAAATCATCTGCTATGTAAAGAAGAAAAGGTGTATAAGAAAAAACTTGATTTCTACTGCGTATCTTATGATTTCACAGCTAAATCAGGAGTAGTTAAATTAACACTTATAGACACACAGAGGAGTAAAAGATGACTTTAAAAATCATTCGTTATAATACAGCTGAACTAGCATGCCCATGTTGTGCAATGCCGAGTCAATTTTAACTTTAACTTCAATCAGTAATCACAATAACTAAGTTTAAAAGAAAACGATAATATTATTGCCCCAATATTTGGGGCTTTTTTAATCCTGATTCTGATGCACCGCATTGTCAACTTCAACAGGCTCAACCTGAATCAGCTTTTTACCAAAACTACGCAACCACCAAACCAATTGTGAGGTAAAAGGAACAGTGGCTGTCACCAACACATCACCATTTTCCAATGTTTCCATGATTTGATCTTTGCTTAATTGGCTTTCATCAAAGTAAATGGCATCAGCTTTTTGCATGGTGAGTTTGAGCTGAATATTTTCAGTGGCTTTGCTGTAATCGACTCTGAAACCTAATTCGCCAGATTCAATATAGGCATCTATGTCAAAATCAACTGGATGCAGGGCGCGTGAATCTAAAACTTTGGCTGCTTTAAAACGATGCAGGGCAAAGGTTTGAATATCAGTTTTGTCAAATCGGGTACAAATTAAGTAAATTACTGCACCTTTTTGCACTAAAGCCAAAGGATTCAGGACATAGGTTTTATCTTCGCCTGAACCGCTACGTGATTGATAAATACATTCCAGTTGTTTGTCTTGCAGTAAACCCTCATAAATTGCCTGCTGTGCATTGCGGTCTACGACGGGCGGAATTAACGGTTGAGTTGCAGGCACAATCCTCACGCGGTTAATCCATTGGCGGACATTGTTTTGAGTCGACAGGCTGCGTCTAGCTAAGTCAAACCATGGGTTCATTTCTTCAATCAAACTTGGTGGTAACAAGTGCTTTAAATGTTCCTCAACCATCATGAAGGTCACCGCTTGAGAGCTGGTCATGTGCGGTAAACTTTGAATCGGCGCATCTGAACGCCAGCGCCAACCTTGTGGTACGGTACCATTACTTTCAATTGGAAAGCGCTGTGAAATTTGATTTAAGTCACGTTGAATCGTACGCAAACTAATATCGATACCTTCACGTTGCAAGACATCGTGTAATTCACGTGTGCCCATCCATTTACCTGTAGAAAGGCGCGATAAAATTTGCCATTGGCGATACAAACTATTCGATGTTTCTTTTTCTTGTATAGACATATTCAATATTTACTAGATCAATGCACACTGAGGAAAACTTGTTCCTCCACACAATAAGAAAACTCGGAATGTTTAGCAAGTTTTTTACTAAAAAAGGGCAGCGTTGCACCGCAGATTTTGCAGTAAATATCACAAAATTGGGATGAGTAAAGTTAATTAAATATTGGAAGTCCAAATCATAAACCACATTTGGATCATTGAGAAAAGCAAGACTGAATAGTTGTGTTTAAGTGAAAACCCGTCAGCATTTTGTATGGTAGATACAGGTTTATGTAAATAAAAGCGGTCTGAGTGGATGAGTGCTGTAGGTTAATTGGGCAAGGCGATTGAGGTGCTTTATCGCGATGAATTATCAACAGACCAGAAGCAGGAGGATGAAACAACCGTGAATTTATCTAGCAGTGATGCGCGAGAAATTTTTTGGTTAGCCCGTTATTTAACCCGTATTCAATATGTATGTCAGCAATTTCCGTTTAAACAAAATGAGGCTGCTTTGACTTATGCACATGCTTTTTGTTTGCCAGCTTTTGATGCTGCTTCTTTAAATGAATTGATTTTAAATGAAGAACAGCCTGCCTCATTTGTGATGCAGCTTGAGCAAACACTGAGAAAAATTAAAAACCTGGCACAGGTTTTCTCTAAATCCACTTATGCTGAATTAAAGCATTGTATTCAAAACGCATGTGATAACGCGAGTTATATTGGCGAAGTGTTACAGGACTGTGAAGCACTATTAGATGCAGAACCACAGCAGATATATTTATTTTTCCAATTGGGGCAGAGAATTGAACAATTAGACCGACAAATTCGGTTAAAGCAATCGACTGAAAAGACTTTGTTGCAATTGGAAATGATTGTGCAATGTCTGAAAGATTTAGGTTGGACATCACTTGTAGATGCATGGGTAGAACTGAAACAGCAACCCGATACCATGCATTTTTATCACTTTAGTGATCATATTCAGCACTTACTTTCGGTGGATTAAGCAGCACCTTGTCATATAAAATTGATCGACAATAAGATCAGAGCTAAATCATATTTCCCTCTTTCCATTACATAATTTACCTCATCTTTTTGGGGAATGTATTCCGCATCATACAGGGCAAATAACTGTCAATATGAGTTTGACTCATCTTTCACGTTCATTGTTTCATTAATGAAAAAAGCAATTATTTATAAATTATGCGTAGTTAGAAAAACATAATGGAAGCCGAAGCTCCCATTAGATCTAAAATTAATTGCTAACTTTAAGTCACTATTATATTTAACAAACTGCACTCTTGCAGCTTTTTGGCGTGATCACTTAGTCGCGTTCAACCGCAAGTGCAACCCCCATACCGCCGCCTATGCAAAGCGTGGCTATGCCTTTTTTCGCATCACGACGTTGCATTTCGTGTACTAATGTCACAAGGATACGACAACCTGACGCACCAATCGGGTGACCGAGGGCAATTGCCCCACCATTCACGTTTACTTTATCTAAGTCTAAGCTTAGTTCTTTGGCAACACCTAAAGCTTGTGCGGCAAAGGCTTCGTTAGCTTCAATCAAATCGACTTGATCTAAGCTCCAACCTGCTTTATTTAAGGTTTTCTTCACAGCTTCAACCGGGCCAAGACCCATAACTTCAGGCTCAATACCCGACATTGCATAGGCTTTAATACGTGCTAAAGGTTGTAGACCTAAGGCTGCAGCTTTGTCTGCGCTCATCATTAACACTGCTGCTGCACCATCGTTGATACCAGAAGCATTACCTGCTGTTACGCTGCCATCTTTTTTGAACGCAGGGCGTAATTTATTCAGGCTTTCAAGCGTAGTATTGGCTTTGATGTATTCATCTTCGGCAAATACAATTGGGTCGCCTTTACGCTGTGGAATGCTTACAGCTGCAATTTCATCTTTAAATTTACCAGCCGCTTGTGCTGCAGCCGCGCGTTGTTGTGAAGTTAGTGCCAATTGGTCTTGTTCTTCGCGGTTTAAACCAAGCTTTTCTACAATATTTTCTGCAGTAATACCCATGTGGTATTGGTTATAAGCATCGGTTAAGCCATCAGCCACCATGCTGTCAATTAACTGAGCATTCCCCATTTTTTGCCCGTTACGTAACTGCATATAGTGTGCGCTCTGTGACATGGATTCTTGACCACCAGCAACTACAATTTCTGCTTCACTGCACTGAATCGCTTGTACAGCCAAATGTACTGCACGTAAACCTGAGCCACATACCACGTTTAGTGTTGTTGCAGGCACTTGCACAGGAATACCCGCAGCAATTGCAGCTTGACGCGCAGGGTTTTGTCCTACACCTGTAGTGAGTACATTGCCCATAATCACCTGATCAACTTGTTCAGGCTGTACTTTGGCACTGTCTAATACCGCACGAATTGCTATTTGCCCCAATTGTGGTGCAGATAAAGAAGCGAGGCTACCCAAAAAACTACCAATTGCAGTACGTTTTGCAGCTACAATGACAACATCGTTCATTTTATATCCTTAAATTTAATGTACATCTTTTTGTATAAGCACAAGGATTTATAACATGTGCTTGGCTGTTGATATATGACTGCTTAAAATAAATTTACCAAAACTGAGCGACTTGGTGCTGCTTCAATCGTAGGTAATGCGCAAAACAGGGTAGGGGCTGGAACTTGTTCGCCCGCATACGGTGTGACACAAGTCTGCCACCAAGACTTAGAATGATACTCTGTACATGCGCGCCATTGTTTGATGACATATCACACGAACAAATAGAGCAGATAGAATTTGCAGTCAACTATCATCCATGAAAAACATGAGGTCGGTATACGCCAACGGAAGTTATGGCTAGATTTTATACTGCTGCGCATGCTTCTTGAATCTACCAAATTAAAAGCGAGAAGAAACTATCGAAGCGAGTAAAGAAAGTCGCTTAGACGATTGCATGCAACAAAACTGCTACATGCAACAGATCCAAAAAAAGAATGCTAAATGCTAGTTGCCTTACGCTGTGGACGAGAACTTAAACGACATAATAACTCATAACCAATCGTGCCATTGGCCGTAGCAACATCATCCACTAATCGGTGTTTGCCCCATAATTCAACTTGTGTGCCTAATTCAACGTCCAAACCTGTGACATCAATGGCAATCATATCCATTGACACACGACCAAGCACGGGCGTTAATTTTAAACCAATCGCAACAAAATTCGGCTGCACAAATGTACGTGGATAGCCATCACCATAGCCAATTGAAACAATAGCGATTCGCATGGCTTGTTCTGCAGTAAAGGTTGAACCGTAGCCAACGTGTTCACCTGCATCAATTTCATTGAGTGCAATGACTTCTGCATTTAAAGTCATCACAGGCTTCAAGTCCAGTGTATGCACATTATGTGCGGCAAAAGGCGTTGCTCCGTAAAGCATAATGCCTGGGCGTACATAATCAAAATGCAATTCGGGATAACGATAGATTGCAGCAGAGTTGCAGCAAGAAGCAAGAATAGGACTGCAATTGTCTTTGACATGCAAAAATTGTGCAATTTGTTGATCGTTTAAAGCATGGTCACCATCAGCATTTGCAAAATGCATGGTTAACACACTGGTAAAACCTTCGGCTTTGAGCATGTGAATCACATCAATAATTTCAGGAATTTTAAAACCTAAACGATTCATGCCGCTGTTGAGTTTGACCCAGACTTTTAAGCCTTGTGCGATGTAATCATCTTTATGTTGCAGTAGCCAATTGAGCTGTGCTTGATGATGCACCACACATTCTAATTTGTGTGCCAACACACTTTGCATTTCTTCAGCAGAAAAGACACCTTCAATCAGGGTGATGGGCTGTGTATATCCCAACTCTCGGATTTCTAAGGCTTCTTCAACGCAAGCGACACCAAAGGCATCGCTATCCTTTAAGGATGCTAAGCAGTCTTTTACACCATGTCCATAAGCATTGGCCTTGACCATACTGACAATTTTCGCTGTTGGGGCAAGTTGTTTAACACGGTTTAAATTATATTGCAGTGCCTGACTGTCAATATAAATTGTTGCTCGGCGCACCCTCGTGACTCCTTGGGAATGACAATTGGTAATTTGTGTTAGATACACTGTGGATTGATAAATAAATACTAAAAATAGTTCTATTTAAAAATATTCACTATTGTAGACTTATCGACCTCAAATAGACATGACCATCTAAGTTTTTGATCATAAATTGTCATAAGATCGAAAAATCTTTTAGGTTATTGATTGCAAGTAATTTGTAAAAGTTTCAGGCTCTATTTTATATAAAATTATACATTCTAAAAGCTATCCTGGCTTTAGATGCTCTCACTCAGGAAAATTCTGAACTGTACGAGTTGGGCAAGAATCAAATGAGTGCGGAGAGTGGGTTCGTAATTTAAATGAACTCAAAGAGAGATTAAACAATGCATTTTAAACTTGGATATGTTGAATAAATGATGAAAATATTTTGTTATCTGGGATGGAGTACTTTATTTTTTTGTCAGTCAGTTATGGCTTGTATGCCACATTCACCCAATGACGTATTTATTGCCCGTTACCAAGATTCACTGGCAGTACAGGAGAGTTCAGACTTCATTTTTGAAATCAGTTCAGGTCAATTTATTTTTCGCTCAATACTAGATGAGGTTAAATATAAAAAGCCTACCCAATGGTACAGTGGATTTTCAGGTAAAAGTACAGCTAAAAACCAATTAATTATTGGTTTAGCTTATGCACCAGATGGTGCTAAACCCCAGCAATATCAAGTAGTTTCATTTGCAACATTAAACTGTAAGAATGACCAGCTTGTTTTATCTAAACCGATTGTCCCATTTTTAGCTTGGAATAAGCAGACCTCAAATTGTTCTACAGTCGATAGAGCAGAGGTTGGGATTTTAGATGGTTTTATACAATATGATCAAGCGCATTACTTAGCAAAACTTCAACAAAAATATCCAACATGTGAACAACTTAATAAAGCATTTCCATCATTTGAAATGGAAGACAATAGTCAAAATTTAAATTTAGTCTCAAGTTGGAAACTATGGTGGGCAAAGTTAATAAGTCAGATTAAATTATGGTTTTAATAAAAAAGACCAATGCAAGCATTACTCTTCATCATCATACTGAGCATAATACTCAGGAGATAAGTTACTAAAACGCGTGTATTGTCCTTCAAAGGCAAGACGTACCGTACCAATGGGGCCGTTACGCTGTTTACCAATAATAATTTCGGCAGTGCCTGCTTCTTTAGATTCTTTATTATAAACTTCGTCGCGGTAAATAAACATGATTAAGTCCGCATCCTGCTCAATCGCACCAGATTCACGCAAGTCTGACATTACAGGGCGTTTATTAGGTCGGTTCTCTAAGGAACGGTTCAGCTGCGACAAAGCAATCACAGGGCAGTTCATCTCTTTGGCTAAGGCTTTTAAGCTACGTGAAATTTCTGAAATCTCGCCGACACGGTTATCGCCCATGCCTGGGACTTTCATTAATTGCAAGTAATCGACCATGATGCAGCCAATTTTACCGCCATGTTGTTTGGCAATGCGTCGTGCACGTGCACGTACTTCCGTAGGGGGTAGGGCAGATGAGTCATCAATATACAAATGCTTTTCTTGAAGTTGTAAAATCGTGCCTGTGACTTTTGACCATTCATCGCCACTGAGTTTGCCTGAACGTAAATTCCCCTGATGCACTTTGCCGTAAGCAGAAATCAAACGCATTGCAATTGAATCTGCAGGCATCTCCATAGAGTAGACAAGAGCAGGCAAGTCATTGTTAAACAGAACACTTTCGACCAAATTCATGGCAAACGTGGTTTTACCCATAGATGGACGCGCAGCGACAATAATCAAATCACCCGCTTGCATACCTGAGGTTTTATTATCTAACTCTACAAAGCCTGTGGTTAAGCCTGTGATGTTACCTTCCATTTTAGAAAGTTCGTCAAGTTTGTCGAATACGTCGGCAACGACACTCGATATGGCTTTTGGGCCTTGTGCTTTTGCATTGTTATTGTGTTGTTCGGCAATTTGGAAAATATTAGTTTCAGCCAAGTCTAAAATTTCACTCACGCTACGACCTTTGGTGTCATAGGCATTTTGTAAAATTTCAGAACTAACTTTAATCATGTTTCTGAGGGTCGAGAATTCTTTAATTTTCGTGGCATAGGTTTCTAGGTTATAAAAACTAGAAGGCGAGTCCGCCATGAGCTGCATTAAATACTCTTCACCGCCCGCAGCTTCAAGCAAATTTTGTTTAATTAGCCAGTCATTCACCAATACGGCATCATAAGGTGAGTTTTCTTTAGACAAAGAATCAATGGCACGGAAAATATATTTATGGCGTGTCGCGTAGAAATCAGACTCTTGTAACACATCACCCACTTGTTCAAAAGATTCGGCCACAGTCATCAATGCAGCCAAAACAGCTTGTTCAATGGCTAAGTTATGCGGTGGGGTACGAAACTCTTTAAGCGGGCTGTTCTCATTTGGTTTTAGATCAGACTTTGCGGTATGTTGCTTTGCGCTAGCAGTCGCCTGTGACATATAAACCCCTGATTTTTAAAACAGTAAATGCTGAATAATGCACGGGGGATAGAATTTGAAACTCATATTCTTTCCACTTCCCGATGATACGCCCTCTAGAAAAAAAAGCGAGTAGATTTTGGCGAAGGAGAAGTCAAAGCGTGCAGGACTATTTAGGAAATTTGTATAATTTGCATATTTTAAAGATAAAAAAAGAGCATGCGATTAGGCATGCTCTTTCTTTTTGCAGAAAATTACTCAGATACGATAGTAACGAGAACTTCAGCAACAACATCATGGTGCAATTGGATTGCGATGTTGAATTCACCAGTGTGACGAAGCGCACCGTTTGGTAAACGAACTTCTGCACGGTCAACTTCAAGACCAGCATTCGTTAACGCGTCAGCGATGTCACGAGTACCGATAGAACCGAAAAGTTTACCTTCATCACCAGCTTTAGCAGTGATTACGATGTTAACTTCGTTCAATTGGTCAGCACGTGCTTGAGCAGCAGCTAAAATTTCAGCTTCTTGTTTCTCAAGTTCAGCACGACGAGCTTCAAATGCAGCAGTGTTTGCTTCAGTTGCAGCAACTGCTTTACCTTGAGGGATCAAGTAGTTACGGCCGTAACCAGCTTTAACTGAAACTTTATCGCCTAATTTACCAAGGTTCTTAATGCGTTGTAATAAGATAATATCCACAGCTCAACCTCACTTATGATTGTCAGTGTAAGGGATCAACGCTAAGTAGCGAGCTTGTTTAATAGCAAGCGCTAATTGACGTTGGTAACGAGCTTTAGTACCTGTAATACGGCTAGGAACAATCTTGCCATTTTCAGTGATGTACTGTTTTAGTGTATCGATATCTTTGTAGTCGATGTACGTAACGTTCTCAGCTGTAAAGCGGCAGAACTTGCGACGACGGTAAAAACGTGCCATTGATGTTCTCCTTAAGCTTCAGCAGAGTCTTGGTTAGCGTGTTGTGCTTCTTCACGTTGAGCTTTACGCGCACGTTTTTCTTCAGCACTCTTAGCCAATAATGACTCTTCAGTGATAGCGTTTTCACGACGGATGATCAAGCTACGAAGGATCGCGTCGTTATAACGGAACAATTCTTCTAACTCATCAAGCGTAGTTTGACCACATTCAACGTTCATAAGAATGTAGTGCGCTTTGTGAATTTTGTTAATTGGGTAAGCCAATTGACGACGGCCCCAATCTTCTAAACGGTGAATTTGACCCTCAGCTTCTTTGATGTGAGTTAGGTAACGTTCTACCATACCCACAACTTGATCGCTTTGGTCTGGGTGTACCAAAAGTACGATTTCGTAGTGACGCATTGTCAGCTCCTTACGGTTTATGCAGCCCCTGACTAAATTGAGCCAGAAGCAAGGAGTCACAACCGAAGTTGTGTCGCAAAATTGCGAAGCGTGAATTCTAGAGCTTTTGCCAAGTAAATACAAGGCTTTGTCTAAGAAAAGATCGGCTTGGATAAAAGAGTAGGGTATTTTGAATCTATGATTAGAGTTTAAATTTTTACTGTGTATTTAAATGTTACTTACTTTTGGTGAGTTTGGTGTGGGAAGTTATTAAAGAATGAATTAATTGAAGGGAGCTAAATAATTGTTGTTGAAATTGTGAAATGTGCAGAGGGTACTCCATTAAAAGATAGAGCTAAACTCTATCTTTTAAAAAAATATGATTTGCGTGCTTGGCGCAGTTGCTGTAAAGCTAAAACATAAACTCACAACCGTAATTAAAATAACCGAAAATAGGAAAAAGCGTTTTGCCCATGATTGATCATTTTCTGCTTTGAAGCCAATGACGCCAATATAGAACCAATAAATACAAAGTGCATTTAAAATAACCAGATACAGCCAGTTTGTATAACCAAATACAAACAGTCCATTCATGGCAATAGTAAATAACACCACATAAATCAGTGATTCAATTTTCGTTCGAAAAATTGAACGAGCAACTGGCAAAATTGGAATACCCGCATTTTTGTAATCATCAAAACGGTAAATTGCAATCGCCCAAGAGTGGGGCATTTGCCAAAGTGCATAACCTAAAAAGATAAGTAGAGCAGCTAAGTCAAATTGATTTGCAACAGCGGTATAACCAATCACAGGTGGGCTTGCGCCTGAAATACTGCCAATAATGGTTTGATGAATTGTTGTGCGTTTGGTCCATAGACTGTAAAAGCCGACATAAACCACAAAACCAATCAGTGCAAAAAGAAAAGCGTATGCGTTAACTCCAAACCATAAAATGTTAAAACCAATGACGCCCAATACCACTGAATAAATCAGCGCAATAGGAACAGAAACAGTTTTTTGCACTAAAGCACGGTTTTGTGTGCGTTGCATTTTTTGGTCGATGTCTTGATCAATAATATTGTTGATCACACATCCTGAGGCGACAACAAGCGTTGTACCAAGCAGAGTAAGCAGTAGGAGAAGGAAATCTACAGAACCTTGGGCAGCTACAAAGTAGCCACCCAAAGTGGTAATAAAATTACCAAAGAGAATTCCTGGCTTTGTCAGGAATAAATACTTTTTTAGCATGACAACCAGTTTAGATCATCATGTTGTAGTGTAGGTAGTTCATGATCCATACAGAACCAACCAAAAGGATGGCAATGGTCAGAATGGTATACACGAATGCAATCACGTTCCAACGTTGCTCTGAAGAAGAATTCATATGCAAGAAATAAATTAATTGAATAAGAATCTGAGCAACTGCTGTAATCGAAATAACAGTAATTAAAATACCACGGCCAAAACCACCTGCCATAACCATACCAAAAGGAATAATGGTAAGGATAACAGAAAGGATAAAGCCAATCGTATATTGCTTAGTGTTACCGTGTGATGCACCAGCAGAGTTGTGATCGTGACTCATTAGAGAACTCCCATCAAGTAAACTACGCTGAATACACAGATCCAAACGATGTCAAGGAAGTGCCAGAACAAGCTTAGGCAAGCTAAACGACGCATGTTCGGAATAGTCAAACCATATTTCTTGATTTGAACCATTAACACGATCATCCAAACTAAACCTGAAGTTACGTGAATACCGTGCGTACCAACCAAAGTAAAGAACGCAGATAAGAACGCACTCACGCTAGGTCCATGTCCAGCATGAACTAAATGGTTGAACTCGTAAAGTTCCATACCAATAAAGATCGCACCGAAAACCCATGTCACGCCTAACCAAGTTAGAACTTTGGCAACATCTTTCTTGTAAGCAGCTAAAACAGCAAAACCGAAAGTTACAGAAGAAATCAACAGGGCAAAAGTTTCTGTTAGAACAAAGCCTAATGACTCGCCAAACAAATCTTTAGCTGTTGGAGTGCCTACTGGAACGTGGCTACTTAATACAGCGAACGCGATGAAGAGTGTACCGAAAAGTACAAGGTCACTCATCAAGTATGTCCAGAAACCAAAGACGGTGATGTCTGTATCATCGTGGTGATGATCATCATGTCCGTGGTTGTCGTGATGAAGTACTTCAGCCATGTCTTAGTCCTTCTTCAAGTGTTTTTCAAGGAGCGCATAGCGTTCGTTTTCAATACGCTCAACTTCAGCAGCAGGAACATAGTAGTCCACTTTCTTCGTGAAAGAGCTCACGATGAAGCTGATGATTGCAGCGATAAATGTAACGAATACTAACCACCAAATATGCCAGATTAACGCGAAGCCCATTACTGTAATAAACATTGCAATAATGAAACCAGCTGCACGGTTGGTTGGCATGTGGATGTCTTCATACTTCGTTGGACGCGCGTATGCAACACCATTTTCTTTGTCAGTCCAGAAAGTATCAATACCATTGATCTTTGGAAGGTGAGCAAAGTTATAGAACGGTGCTGGAGAAGAAGTCGCCCATTCAAGCGTGCGACCATCCCATGGATCGCCTGTAAGGTCTAAACGTTGGTTGCGTTGTAAGAAACCAACCACGATCTGCATAACGAAGCAGAATAGACCAATAGCAATTAACACAGAACCAAAGAATGCAATTGCCAAGTATGGATCCCATTCAGGGTTGTCATAAGTATTCAAACGACGTGTCATACCCATGAAACCAAGGATATACAACGGCATGAATGCAAAGTAGAAACCGAAGAACCAGAACCAGAATGCTGCTTTACCCCAAGTCTCATTCAGTCTCCAACCAAACATTTTTGGCCAGTAGAAAATGATACCTGCGAACATCGCGAATACAACACCACCAATAATTACGTTATGGAAGTGAGCAATCAAGAATAAAGAGTTGTGTACAAGGAAGTCCGCTGGTGGAACTGCCATTAATACACCTGTTAAACCACCGATACCGAAAGTCACAAGGAAGCCAAGTGTCCATAGCATTGGGGTAGTGTAGGTAATACGACCCTTGTACATAGTGAATAACCAAGAGAAGATTTTCACACCAGTAGGAATCGCAATAATCATGGTCATGATACCGAAGAACGCGTTAACGTTGGCACCTGCACCCATGGTAAAGAAGTGGTGAACCCATACAACAAGTGATAACACACCAATTGCAACGGTTGCGTACACCATTGATTTGTAACCGAACAAAGTTTTGCGCGCAAAAGTCGCAGTTACTTCAGAGTAAATACCAAATGCTGGTAATACTAAGATATATACTTCTGGGTGACCCCATGTCCAAATCAAGTTTACATACAACATTGGGCTACCACCCATGTCGTTGGTAAAGAAGTGGAAACCGAAGTAACGGTCAAGCGTTAACATCGCAATTGTCGCAGTTAAAACCGGGAAAGTTGCAATGATAAGTACCGCAGTAACTAATGCTGTCCAAGTGAAAATAGGCATGTCCATAAGTTTCATGCCAGGCGCACGCATTTTGATGATGGTAACAAAGAAGTTAACACCAGTAAGAAGCGTACCTAGACCAGAAACCTGAAGTGCCCATATATAGTAGTCAACACCAACACCTGGAGAGTATTCGATACCAGATAGAGGAGGATAAGCCATCCAACCTGTCGCAGCGAACTCACCTAATGCAAGTGAAGCCATCATTAAACCTGCAGCACCAGCGAATAACCAGAAGCTTAAAGAGTTTAATAACGGGAAGGCAACGTCACGAGCACCAATCTGTAATGGTACAGAGATGTTCATTAAGCCAACAACAAGACCCATTGCCACGAAGAAGATCATGATTACACCGTGGGCGGTGAAAATCTGGTCATAGTGTTCTGGGTGTAAATAGCCTTCACCACCACCTTTTGCAAGGAACAGTTGAAGACGCATCATAAGCGCATCTGCAAAGCCACGCAGTAGCATGATGACAGATACAAAGATATACATGATACCGATTTTTTTATGGTCTACAGTGGTGAACCATTCGTTCCACAAGTAGCCCCATTTTTTGAAGTAGGTAATCCCAGCAACAACTGCAAGGCCACCTAAGATCATCGCTGCAACAGTTACCAATACGATTGGATCGTAAGGAATTGCATCTGGACCTAACTTACCTAAAAAGCTCATGTCTTATTCCCCTTGAGAAGCAGTCGTATGTTCAACTGCTACATGAGTTTCAGAAGCAGGCGCTTCACCAGCCACTACAGGAGCTGAATGGTCAGCACCATGGTAGTTACTCATATAGTTATTGATCACTGATTCAAACAAGCCTTGCTCAACAGAAGAGTAATAAGTCACAGGATGTGGCTGAGTCTTATATGGACCTTCTTTTAAAGCTGTTGCAGCAAGTTTTTTCTCTAATTCAGTTTTGGCGTTACGAACCATTGCGTCAATTTGTTTCTGTGAACGGTTACCGTCACGTAAAGAAGCAAATTCAACTTGGTCTAAAACTGATTTTTGAACAGCTTGAGGATTGATAGTCGTACCTTGACCTGCTTTAACAGCTGATACCCATTGCTCAAAATCAGCTTGAGTTACAGAGTGAGCTTTAAAGCGCATTTGCGAGAAACCATAACCTGAGTAGTTAGATGAGAAACCACGGAATTCGCCCGTGTTGTCTGCTAAAACGTTCAAGTGAGTTTGCATACCCGCCATTGCATAAATCTGACCAGATAATGCAGGGATAAAGAACGAGTTCATTGTGAAGTTAGATGTTAAACGTAAGCTTACAGGCGTTTGCTCTGGGAAGCGCAATTCGTTAACAGTCGCAATGTTCTGTTCTGGGTAGATGAAGATCCATTTAAATTGTTCAGCAATAACTTGAACAGTTAAAGGAGCTTTTTCGGATTCTAGCGGACGGTAAGGGTCGTACTTGTGGGAACCCCACCAAGTTAACCAAGCTAAAATACAAATAATAATAACAGGTATACCCCATACTACAATTTCAATTGCAGTAGAGTGTGACCATGTTGGTTGATAGTCTGCGTCTTTATTCGATGCGCGATATTTCCAACCGAACCACAATGCCATAATTGCAGATGGAATAACCACCAATAGCATCAGGTAAATCGCAGTCATCATCAGGTTACTTTGACCTGCTGCAACTGGACCTTTTGAGTTCAGAAGTACTAAATCACCGCCACACCCAGTTAAGAGTGTAGCCATCGTAGATAAAGACAATACAGCTAAAATCGTTTGTCTCATTTTACAACCTCGGTGAAGAGTCCCATTCCCTAATTTAATATGGGATAGCGATTAAAGTGTCACATGATTAAAAAGATATCAAAAAGATGAAAAAGTCTTCTTAATCATCGGACACCGCTACGTTGTAGGGCATTATGCCTGATATCGACAAACTAAGCTACACATAAAGCGGCTTTAAGTGGAAGGAATAAAAACCAATTTTTATACTCGGAATTATTTGTGCTAATTTTAATTTATTTATATTTATCAATGCTGTAAGAAAAAAGGGATGATCAATCATCCCTGAGTAAATAAAAATCAAATTATTGCTTTACGACTTTGGTTTTGGCAAGTTTATCGTGTAACGCTTGTCGTTTTGCACCAAATGCAAAGCCATAATCTAAAATTGTGATAAAGGGCATAAACATCATATTCAAAATAATGAAAATGATAGAGCGAATAGTAAACACACGCATTAGGCTGACTTTTTCATTGCTTTCAGCATCGACAATTTTAATTTTAGTCAGACGTTTGCCAATACTTTGTCCAGTTTTAGCCAATAGGAAGGCTTGTATGCCCAGCATAATCAATAAGTAAATTGCCATGGCTTGCCAAGCTTGCATTGGAATCAGCTGAAAGAGTTCAGTTTGCAATTGAATGGCTTGATCAGACGTTGTTGCGGTCTGCATTTTTTGTTGCAAACCAGACAATTGTTCAAACTGGTCAGCACTTAAGAAAAAAGAGGGAAGCGCTGCTGCAGGCAACCATAACAACATATCTATAATTTTGGCTAAAGCACGTTGGTTAATGCTCGCCAATTCATTTTTCGTTGCCTGTGTTCTTGAATTTGATAATGCTGAATTTGGTCGTGATGTGTTTGTAGCCGTGTAATCTGTATTTTGAAACGGTGAATGTTCAGGGGCAGGTGGCGTGCTGACATAGCCTTGTGGTTCATATACAAGTTTACCTTGGGTGAGTTCACCTAAAGCTTTCCATTCGCTCATGCCTTGGTGCCAAGCCAAATCTGTCAGCAACACTTGTTGGCTTGCGAGCATTTGGTTGAGCTGCTCTAAGGTGTATGGCCCAGCTTGTTGATTATTTCGTGCCAAGTAAATTTGCATAAATATAAAATCTCAAAAAATGAATTTGAAAAAAAACCCACGCAGGTGCATGGGTTTTCTTTTAACACGTTTTATTACGCTTGTTGAGCTTTTTCTTCAGAAAGGAAGAACCAAGTGTCTAAAACTGAGTCTGGGTTTAAAGATACAGATTCAATACCTTGTTCCATCAACCAACGCGCAAGGTCAGGGTGATCTGAAGGACCTTGACCACAGATACCGACATATTTACCTGCTTTACGGCATGCGTGAATTGCCATAGAAAGTAATGCTTTCACAGCAGGGTCACGTTCATCAAACAGGTGAGAAACAATACCTGAATCACGGTCTAAACCAAGTGTTAACTGAGTTAAGTCATTTGAACCGATAGAAAAACCATCGAAGTGCTCAAGGAATTGTTCAGCCAATAATGCGTTGGTTGGTAATTCACACATCATGATCACTTTTAGACCATTTTCACCACGTTTTAAACCATTTAGCGCAAGCAATTCGATCACACGTTTTGCTTCAGCAACGGTACGTACAAATGGAATCATAATTTGTACGTTGGTTAAGCCCATTTCGTCACGTACTTTTTTCAAGGCACGACATTCAAGCTCGAAGCAGTCACGGAAATTGTCAGACACATAGCGGCTTGCACCACGGAAGCCCAACATTGGGTTTTCTTCTTCAGGCTCGTATAACTTACCGCCAATTAAGTTTGCGTATTCGTTTGATTTGAAGTCAGACATACGCACAATCACTGGTTTGTCAGCGAATGCAGCAGCAAGGGTAGAAATACCTTCAACTAATTTTTCTACATAGAATTCGATTGGTGATGAATAACCCGCAGTACGCGCCATAACTGCCGCACGTGTTTCACGTGGCAAGCTGTCAATGTTAAGTAATGCTTTAGGATGCACGCCAATCATACGGTTGATGATGAATTCTAAACGTGCAAGTCCAATACCTTCGTTTGGAATTTGAGCAAAGTCAAATGCGCGGTCTGGGTTGCCGACGTTCATCATGATTTTGAACGGAAGTTTAGGCATAGATTCGATAGAGTTCTTTTGAACTTCAAAATCTAAAGCACCTTCATAAATGAAACCTGTGTCGCCTTCGGCACAAGAAACAGTAACTTCCTGACCATCAGTCAAAACTTCAGTTGCATTACCACAACCTACAATTGCAGGTACACCTAATTCACGTGCAATAATTGCAGCGTGACAAGTACGACCACCACGGTTAGTAACAATTGCAGCAGCACGTTTCATTACCGGTTCCCAGTCTGGGTCAGTCATGTCTGAAACAAGTACGTCACCTTCCTGAACTTTGTCCATTTCTTTAATAGACGTTACAACGCGAACTTTACCAGAACCGATACGCTGACCAATTGAACGACCTTCACAAATGACCGTACCTTTTTGTTTTAATAGGTAGCGTTCCATAGTGCCGACATTTTCACGGCTTTTTACAGTTTCAGGACGTGCTTGAACGATGTAGATTTGACCGTCATCACCATCTTTTGCCCATTCAATATCCATAGGCGCTTGATAGTGTTCCTCAATAATTAAAGCTTGTTTTGCTAATTCTTGAAGTTCATGATCATTTAAAGAGAATTGTTGGCGATCTTGTTTTTCAACATCGACCACAACTACAGATTTACCAGCCGCGCCTTCTTCACCATAAATCATTTTTTGGTGTTTAGAGCCAAGGTTACGACGTAAAACTGCATGTTTGCCTGCTTTTAATAAAGGCTTAGAAATATAGAATTCATCTGGGTTAACCGCACCCTGAACCACCATTTCACCCAAACCATAAGAAGCTGTGATGAATACGGCATCCCGGAAGCCAGATTCTGTGTCTAGGGTAAACATAACACCCGCTGCGCCTGTTTCTGAACGCACCATACGTTGTACGCCTGCAGATAAAGCAACGACATCGTGGTCAAAGTTTTGGTGTACACGGTAAGAAATCGCGCGGTCGTTGTACAAAGATGCAAAAACTTCTTTAATGGCAATTAATACGTTGTCGATGCCACGGATGTTGAGGAATGTTTCTTGCTGACCTGCGAAAGATGCGTCTGGTAGATCTTCTGCAGTTGCAGATGAACGAACGGCAACCGCAATGTTTGGGTTGCCGTTAGAGAGTGCTTCAAAAGCAACTCGAATTTCTTGTTCTAGTGATGCAGTAAGCGGAGTGTCGACAATCCATTGACGAATTTTTGCACCAGTTTCAGCAAGCGCATTCACGTCATCTACATTGAGTGTTTTTAGCTCTGCTTGAATTTTAGCGTTTAGGCCACTTTGCTCGAGAAATTCACGATAAGCAGCAGCTGTTGTTGCAAAGCCACCTGGTACAGATACACCAGCATTAGATAAGTGGCTGATCATTTCGCCCAAAGATGAGTTTTTCCCACCCACGAGCTCAACATCGTGTTTCCCTAATTTTTCCAGACCAATTACGCGCGCTTCCAAAGTTGTTACTCCACTTTTGCAGTATTAATCACTATCTTGTCATGAAATTATAATAAATCTACTTAGCAATTTGGTTTTACTAAGCGACAGTCATGTAAGATCGGTTTACTATAAAGATTATATAGCACTAAGACAAATATTTAAGGAGAATTTTAATGTCAGAAGGTAAACAATTTAAGCGGAGTGTTTTTTTTATTTCTGATGGAACTGCAATAACGGCTGAAACCCTAGGACATTCTCTTTTAGCGCAATTTCCAAATGTGGACTTTGATATTCATATTCATCCTTATATTACGTCTGAAGAAGCGGCTATGAATGTGGTGGCAGAAATTAATGCTCGAGCACAAAAAGACGGTCAATTACCTTTGGTGTTTGATACCTTGGTTGACCTATATGTGCGTGACATTATAAACACCGCTAAAGCGATTAATTTAGATGTATTTGAAGGCTTAATCAGTAAGCTTTCGGAAGAGTTAGGAACACCGCCAACTACTTTAGTCGGGCAGACGCATGCCGTAACAGATTCTGAATCTTACAAGGCACGTATTGATGCGGTGCATTTCGCCTTAGATAACGATGATGGAGCACGAACACGTCATTATGATAAGGCTGATCTGATTCTGATTGGAGTGTCGCGTTCGGGTAAAACACCGACTTCCATCTACCTTTCTTTACAGTTCGGGATTCGCGTGGCCAACTATCCACTCACTGAAGAAGATCTAGATGACAACCGTTTGCCAGCTGTACTGAAACCGCATAAACATAAGTTATTTGGCTTAATGATTGATGCTGAACGCCTTGTGGCGATCCGTACTGAACGTAAAGCCAATAGCCGTTATGCAAGTTTTAATCAGTGCCAAATGGAATTGCGTGCCATTGAGGGCATTTATATTTCAGAAGGGATTAAATATTTAAATGTATCTGAAATGTCGATTGAAGAAATTTCAACTCGTATTTTACAAATGACAGGTTTAAAACGTCGTATTGGTTAAACAAACTATATGTATTTAAAGAGCCAAAAGATTATTTTGGCTCTTTTTTATTGGATTTTAATAGAATAAAAACCAATCTACTATTTATTTATATGATATAGCTTTTAGCGTGACTTAAAATGTAGTGATAATGGTATCAATTGGATGTTCTTGCCCATCAATACTATGCACACTATTTGCGCAGACTTTAACAATTGGCCAAGTAATCAAATGGCAATTTTCACGTTGTAAAGCTAAATAATAATGATCAGATTTGAAATAGTGTTGATGAGTATCAGCAATGTTGGGTGTGAGTTGACGTTTGAGCCAAGTGTCTTTGATTTGAGCATCTAAAAAGCGCAAAGCCAAAATATTTTTGACGCGGTTATTAAACAAGCGTCGATTTTTAAACATCAAAGGATGGCTAATTAGACGATGGATACCACGCTCGGTACTAGGTAAGACAAAATGCGGTGCAATTTGAAAGACTTGAACAGATGTTGCCTGCTGACAAAGTCTGTCGAGTTGTGCCACGCTGTCCTGATTTGCGCCAATAACTGCAACGCGTAAACCAGTGAAATCATGGTGTTTGATTTCAGTTGCAGGAATACATTTGCCTTGGAACTCTTGAAAATCTGTCAAACAGTTTTGAAAAGCGTGTCTATGAACGTCGTGTTTAGGACTGACCATGCTGAATCTCTTGATTTATTCATTTTATAAATTAGAACGTTTGCTCTATTTTGTTGGGGCAGTGCTGTTTGGTAAAGTCTTTTGTGCAGGCGAGCCAGTCATTCCTAAAGATTGAAAATTAATTCGACGGAGATTTAAGTAGCAGAAAACAAGAAAATACAAATTTTATGTATTTGAAATAATTTCCAATCTAGTTGGAAGCTGGTAATGGTGGTATTAATTTATTGATAATAATGGTGTTATTTTCAACACAAGCGGGGTTTGGTTTTATAATCCATAAATATGAGTCTAAATCAATATTAGCCGCTTCACCAGCACCATAGGCAACTCTATCGCCATTTTTATATGTTTTATTATCTATGACTCATACATCATTTCTTGAATCCCAGTAAGCACGTTGAGTTGCAAAAATAGGCAAAAAATTCGTCTGGTTTACTGAGAAGTATAAACATTTTCCTTCAAGGGTAATTATTGCTTCACTGTAGCTAGCATTACTTCCATCACCTGAATATTGTATTTTGGTATGATGATTTCTGTTTGATTATTCAGTGACGATTCAGAACAGCCTAGCACTGTAAACAAGGTGCCAAAGAAAACGGGTAGAAGCTTCTGTTTAAAAATTAACATATGATCCAATAATACCTTAAGAATTTAGTTACCTTACAGCCCTTGATTTGGCTGTAAGGTGTGTTGAATGAATTAAATATTTTTCTTCATTTGCATGAGTAAATCAAAGTTGTATAAGCGTTTTTCTGTGTCATAGATATCACAGGAAAAAATAAACTCATCGACATCATACTTTGCCAATAAGTTTTCTAATCCTGCTTTGACTGTAGCCTTAGAACCAATTTGTGCCATGCCATAAAAACTATCGACGGACATTTTTTCTGCAGGCGACCACAAACCTTCCATACTTTCGACTGGAGCTTTGAGTTTTAGGCTTTGTCCACGCATTAAACCTAAAACACGCTGATAGGCACTGGTCGCTAAAAATTCTGCTTCGTGATCGGTATCTGCAACCACGGTTGGCACACCCATTGACACATAAGGTCGTTCTAAATATTCCGAAGGCTCAAAATTGTCCCGATATAACTGAATGGCTTGAGCAAGCATACGCGGGGCAAAGTGTGAGGCAAATGAGTAGGGTAGTCCTAATTTTGCAGCTAGCTGTGCGCTAAATAAACTTGAACCGAGTAACCATACAGGAACGTGTGTACCTTGTCCTGGCGTAGCAACAATCCGTTGTTGTGGTTCAGCATCTTTGAAATAATGAAGAATTTCTAAAACATCTTGCGGAAATTGATCTTCAGTTTCTTGGCGCCCACGACGTAGCGCGCGCATAGTAACTTGATCAGTGCCTGGAGCGCGACCTAAACCAAGTTCAATACGATTAGGATATAGAGTCGCTAAAGTTCCAAACTGTTCAGCGACCACTAACGGAGCGTGGTTAGGGAGCATAATACCGCCCGAACCGAGTCTAATTTTTTTAGTATTTGCTAATAAATAACCCAAAAGTACAGCTGTTGCCGAGCTGGCAATGCCATCCATATTATGATGTTCTGCCAACCAAAAACGATCATAGCCGAGTTGTTCTGCGTGTTGAGCTAATTCAAGTGCATGATGCAGCGAAAACTGTACTGACTGATCATCACGTACAGGCGCAAGCTCAAGAATGGCAAATTTTGTGTCTTGTAGGGAACGCATCATTTATTCCAGCTTGATAAAGATAGTTTTATCATACGACGGTGCACTAGTTTTGTATATCGAAAATTTTCGATATATGGGCGAGTCATGAGATATTACTGCTTAAGAGCGCAAGACATTCAGAAAATAAAGCATACTTTATAAATGCATTTATCCATGAAAGTCGTCAGCAAACAAAAAAGCACCCGAAGGTGCTGAATGTTAGAAGTATCGCAAGTAATTAACGACGTTTACCATTTTTATAGTGACCTAAATGTAAGCCATTGTCTTTGCGATAACGGTCATTATAACGGTAATCATTGTAACGGTAGCCACGGCTATCATAGCGGCGGTCATAACGATCATCGTAGCGTTTGTTGTCATAGCGGTCATCACGACGGTCTTCGCTAACTTTTTGACCTAATACTGCACCACCTGCTGAACCGAGCCCTGCACCGACATAGCCACCATTGTTGCCCGCCATATTGCGACCAACGCTATATCCACCAGCCCCACCTAAAGCAGCACCAATCATGGCGCCATTACGGTCACGTTTATTGGCAGAAGCCGCCGCACCACCTGCACCACCAATGGCAGACCCAATCATTGCGCCAGTTTGTCCGCCCATTTGCTGACCAATCGCAGCGCCGACAGCACCACCCAAGGCGGAGCTTACAGCAACACGCGTACCGTTGGCATGTGCAGTACCCATAAGCAAGGCAGAACTTGCGATAACACTACCTAATAAAACACGATTAAGTTTCATGCGGATGCTCCTAATATTTATCGATATGCTATGTAATGAAGATATAGAACCAGATGGCAAAGATCGTGAAGGCTAATGAGGTCAATTTGCTATATTTGGTAAAGACTTTGTAATTGGACTCCTAAATTACTTCATATTGGTTAGGATTGGATTTGAGTGGATATAAGAAAAAAATTATAAAAAAAGCATCAAACCTGTGTTGATGCTTTTTTGCTGATCTATACTTGCTCTATCTATTCTTTAGACTTAACGACGGTTGCGTTTTTTCTTCCATTTACGTTCTTGGTAACGGTCATATTCTTTATCTTTTGAGATTTTATTGCCGAGTGCGGCACCACCGGCTGCACCTAAAGCTGAACCAATATATCCACCATTGGTGCCACCCATATTTTTACCAACGGTATAACCCGCACCACCACCCAAAGCTCCACCAATTGCAGATTCAGTACGATGACGTTTATTACTTGCCACAGCTGCACCACCTGCACCGCCTAATGCAGCACCCAATGTTGCTCCAGTATTGCCGCCCATATTTTTACCAATTGCTGTACCTGCAACACTGCCTAAAGCACTAGCTGCGGCAACGCGCGTGGTATTATCTGCATAGACATTGGCACTGAGCATAGAAGCTGAGGTTAAAGCTGCAGTCATTAACATAGCATTAAGTTTCATGTTGAACTCCATGTCCTTTTACAGGACTTATTTATGATCAATTTCGATGGGCTCAATTTAACAAAGTACCGTTTATAAAATGTGGAGAGTACAGACGAGATTGATGTGCTTTGGTGTGGGCTTTGTATGAGTTTGATTAAAATTGCAAAAAAAATAATCAAATACATGCGCTAATTGCAGCATTTTATGAACTTACATGGACCACAGTGCACCAAAGCATAATCTAAAATGCCACTTGCACTTGAGCAGATGAGTATTGCAAACATCGTACAGACGGAATAATGATGTTATTTGATTGGCAGAATCGGTAAACTATGCGCAATTTTTATTTCGCTGTGCTGCGTGTTGCATGTAACAGCCTTTGCATTGAGATTTTTTAAACAATGAAAGAATCGTTGCGTTTACGATTAGATCAGCTTTCTGACAGGCATGAAGAGTTGACTGCTTTATTGGCAGATATTGAAGTGATTTCAGATAACAAGCGTTTTCGTGAATTATCACGTGAACACAGTGACTTAGAAGAAATTACGGCAGTTTGGTCACAATACACACAAGCCGAAGCTGATATTGAAACAGCTGAAGCGATGTTGTCTGATCCTGACTTTAAGGAAATGGCGCAAGAAGAAATTAGAGAGAATAAAGCACTGATTCAGCAACTTGAAGCTGATTTAAATATTTTAATGATTCCCAAAGACCCGAATGATGCCAACTCGGCTTATTTAGAGATTCGCGCAGGGACTGGTGGCGATGAAGCCGCAATTTTCTCGGGTGACTTATTCCGCATGTATAGTAAATATGCAGAAAGTCAGGGCTGGAGAATCGAAATTTTATCTGAAAATGAAGGCGAACACGGCGGATATAAAGAAGTCATTTGCTTGGTGAATGGCGAAGGTGTATATGGCCGTTTGAAGTTTGAAAGTGGTGCGCATCGAGTGCAACGTGTTCCTGCGACTGAATCGCAAGGTCGAGTGCATACATCTGCATGTACCGTTGCAATTTTACCTGAAGTAGATGTAGATACTACGGTAGATATTAATCCTGCCGATTTGCGAATTGACACATATCGCGCGTCGGGTGCCGGTGGTCAGCACGTCAACAAAACTGACTCTGCAGTGCGTATTACCCACATTCCGACGGGGACTGTGGTGGAATGTCAGGAAGAGCGTTCACAGCATAAAAACAAAGCTAAAGCGATGGCGTTATTGGCATCGCGTTTAGAAAATGCCAAACGTGCAGCGGCAGATGCAGCGACTTCAGAAATGCGACGAGATTTGGTGGGTTCGGGTGACCGTTCTGAGCGTATTCGTACCTATAACTATCCGCAAGGACGGATAACAGATCATCGAATTAACCTGACTTTATATAAGTTGGATGCGGTAATGGAAGGTGATTTAACTGAATTGTTAGATAGTCTGCATCGTGAATATCAGGCAGATCAGTTGGCAATGCTTGCACATCAAAACGGTGGTTAATGAATATTGCACAAGCCTTGGCGCTACGTGGTGAAGTCGACAGTTACGAGCGTCAAGAAAATATTTGGTTGCTTGAGCATTTTTTAAGACTGAGTGCGCTGGAATTAAAGTATCGTGCAGATCAGGAATTGAGTGCCGAACAAGAGCAAATGTACGTGCATGCTTTAGCACGTATAGCAGCAGGCGAGCCTTTGGCGTATATCACAGGTTCTCAGCCATTTTGGACACTGGACTTAAAAGTCACGCACGATACTTTGGTGCCAAGACCTGACACTGAGATTTTGGTCGAAACTGTATTGTCTTTGCCATTACAACGTGATGCTGTTGTTGTCGATTTAGGTACAGGTACAGGGGCAATTGCTTTGGCTTTAGCATCTGAACGTCAAGGTTGGCAAATTACTGCAACCGATATTTACCTCCCAACGCTTGCAGTTGCCCAAGAAAATGCAAGTAAATATGCTTTAAATCAGGTGCAATTTGCCTGTGGTGCATGGTTTGAAGCATTAGCTTCTGAAGCTGAACCACGTTTTGATTTGATTGTCTCTAATCCTCCGTATATAGATGCTAATGATGCACACATATCTGCTTTAGCAGCAGAGCCTGAACGTGCATTGGTGGCAGCAGATCAGGGTTTGGCAGATATTGTGCAGATTATTTCGCAGGGTAAGTACTGGCTAAAAGCAAATGCTTGGATTGCACTGGAACATGGTTATGACCAAGCATTAGCTGTGCAAGCGATTTTTGCAGAACACGGTTTTTCGGAAATTCGTACAGTCAAAGATTATGCAGGCAATGATCGGGTGACTTTGGCGCAATGGCTTGTTGGCGAATGATCGAATCAGCTAAAGAACCTGTGAGATTTACTTCTTTGCTCGCAAACATAGACAAATGACGAGCAGGGTCTAGGTTTAAGACTCATATACGAGTCTCAACTCAACTGATTTCAGCTTAGGTTGCCTTTCACTGCCAAAATTGCAGGCGGTAATTCCTCGCCAAGTGAACTCAGCATTTCTCGTTCAATTAAACGCACCATAGAGTTGAGTGGCAAATCATTGTCTTGCAAGCCAAAAGGTTCTTCAAGTTGTTCGCTGAGTGCATCTAAACCTAAGAATAAATAGGCAATTAAACCCACTAAAATGGGTGTCCAGATTCCTAAACTTGCTTCTAAACTAAAAGGCAAAATAAAGCAGAAGCAATACACAGTGCGGTGTAACAGAACCGAATAAGAAAAAGGCAAGGGGGTGCTGAGAATTCGATCACAACCTGCTTGCACATTACCCAATTCAACTATGTGTCGATTCAAGCCTTGATAAATAATATCGGAAATTTCACCTGTTTTAAGTGCGCGGACTAACTCTTTTTGAATGCTTTCTAAAATAAACTGTGCAGCATTGATATGTGGAAATAAAGCATCATAATCTGCAGGTGTCAGATTGACTTTGTTTTGGTAAAAATCAATGGGTTGGTTTTGATTGCGTAAACGGTTGCGCAATAAATTACTAAACAGCATCACCCGATACATCAAGACTCGACGCTGCTGATCTGGCAATACGTATGAGTCACGTGAAATATGCCGTGATGTTGCGATTAACGTCCCCCATAATTTTCGACCTTCCCACCAACGCTCATAACTGGCGTTATTTCTAAAACTGAGGAAAATCGACAAAATAATCCCGAAAATAGTAAAGCCAATAGCAGGTACGCTAGGCACTTGAAAAAAGTGGTGGGAAGATAAATACACCAAAATAGTAGAAAGGATGACCACAATTGCAAGTGCCGGTAATACCGTGGGCAAAATTGTCCCATACCATGCAAACAGGAGAGTAAAGCTGTTGTTTTTATTGCGAATAATCATCTTGATCCATCCTTAAATCTTCCTTAGTGTTTCATAGACAAACAACACTTATCAAGTTGGTAACCAGCTTTTGATTTAAAAAGTAGCAAGCAACTTAAATTCTTTTTTTATTCGATAATATAATAGGCAATAAAAAAGTGATGCCATCAAAACATCACTTTTCAATACTTTCAGCAACTGAATGCTCAAAGTTTTAGCTTACATCGGGTAATCTTGCAAACAGTCAGGAATTTCAACGTGTGCCAAACTGTCTGTTTCTAAAGCTAAACATAGCGCAACAATTATAGCGGTATCGCTCAGGTGTTCATCTTTAAGTGCTAAACCCGCTTGCAAAGATTGTAAATCTTCTTGACAAATATCTAGGGCTTGCGCTGTTTCAAGTGCATCTTCTCGTTTGAAAAATGCGGACATGACTTTACGTAACTGCTCTTCTGAGGTATCTAGAATACTTTGATTAAGTAATTCGTCTAATTGGTCAGAAGCTTGGTTGAGTGAGTGAGAGAAATTTTGAACTAGAGTTTGTTCAAGTACATCCATCATCTTAAGCATGGGTAAACCTCCAAAGATGCTCGTACATTTAATATTACAGGGGGAGTATGACAGCCGAAGTGCATAAAATTTATGCTTTAAATAGATTGAAAAGTAAACTATATTTCATCCTTTGGCAATGCTGCGCCGATGAACGTTCAGTTCACTGCCATGATTGAAAGCCCTGTGAGGAGTCTTCTTTTATCATTAAGTTGTTTGTAATATGCCGAAAAGAGTGCGTTGATAGTGGGTGATAAGTCACGCAATTATGTGTTTTCAGTTATGAGCTTTTAGTACATTGTCGAGATGTACCATGATTGACCTGATCCATTTTTTAAATGTACGATGAATAGTACGAGGATCATGGAAATTTATTTGATCGCTAATTTCTTGAAATGATTGTTGAGTTTGCTCAATAATTCAATTGCCATAGCTCTACGGAATTCATTTTTATTGCTGCTAGCTAGTGCCTTCCTTCTTAAAATGCGCGTTGGTTCTTTGCTTCAGACATAATAAATTGTTGGGTTAATTCGTTCAGTTCTCACCATTCAACTGGTGCTAAGCAAATTTATGGTTTAGGGATTTCATGGCTCAGCCCATGTGGGTTTTTTTAACGCTTTAAAAAACTAAAAGACGTTTGTTTAAATGATCAAGACTTCATATTCACCAACCACGTTTAATTCACCTAGAAAATACCCAGTACCAAATTAAAATTTTTTAAAATATCCTCCAATTTAGCTTTTAAATGCTCGGCTGGGTACATCCATTTTGACAAGAGTCATTTTGGCAAGAGTTGATAAATATCAGGACGAATTTCGTGGCTGTCCATGCCAAAAAATTCATCATTCATGGCGTTTGCTAATGCATTCCACAATTGCCCGTATTGAAGATTAGGCACCCGAGCTTTATTGGCGTTTAATAGCTCTATAGGAGTTCCGCCGTCGTTAAAAATCGTATGTATATCCCTTGTTGCTGTACAGCGTGAAAGCTTTATAGACTAAAGCAATTACAATTGAAGCTTTGCTGTACGCGAGCTGAGTTGCATTGTTGGGATGGTGCGGTATTCCATTTACAAGTTGAGTGTTCAGATACATCATAGTCGATGCAGGGTTTGGAAAGTGTACTCTAGCTTGTGCGTGATTAATTTACTTCTTAAGTTGTATTAAACTGAAAATTTATAAGGAAAATATAATGAAAATTCAAGGAAAAGTCTGTGTCGTCACGGGTGGTGCATCGGGTTTAGGTGCTGCGACTGCAAAACATTTAGTTGCGCAAGGTGCAAAAGTTATTTTGGTTGATATGAATCAGGAACTTGGGCAGCAACTTCAACAGCAATTGGGCGAAAATGCAGATTTCGTGGCTGTAGATGTAACCGATGAAAACCAAGTACAGCAGCTTTTTAACCATATCGAGCATAAATACGGACAGTTAAATGGTTTGGTGAATTGTGCAGGCATTGCACCATCAGCCAAAGTCTTGGGACGTGATGGTTTGCATGATTTGGCGATGTTCCAAAAAGTGCTGAATATTAATGTCGCGGGCAGTTTTAATATGATCCGTTTTGCAGTACAACTTATGGCGAAATATGACTTAGTCGCCGATGAAGAAGAACGTGGCGTGATTGTGAATACTGCTTCTGTTGCTGCGTTTGATGGGCAAATTGGACAAAGCGCGTATTCTGCATCAAAAGGTGCAATTGTGGGAATGACATTGCCTTTAGCACGTGAACTGGCACGTGAAGCTATTCGAGTAATGACGATTGCACCTGGTATTATGGAAACCCCGATGCTGAAAGCATTGCCACAGCAAGTACAAGATGCTTTAGGGCAAATGGTGCCATTTCCACCACGTTTGGCAAAACCCGAAGAATTTGCACATTTGGTAGGCCATATTTTTGAAAATAGTTATTTAAATGGTGAGGTGATTCGTTTAGATGGCGCAATTCGTATGCAACCGAAGTAAGCAGTGAGAATGCTGAATGGCTTTGTTGCACAAAGATTTCATAACTATGTGATTTTAAAAGTTTTGATTGTTTTTTTTGATCCAAAATTAAATTTATTTAAATCAGATGCTTACATATTTATGCAACAAACCCCTTATCACGTAGGTTTGCGATGCACTTTTGAGCAAGTCGCTGCACATTGCGTATCTGTTTAAATACAGAACAATTCAACCACCAGCATGACGGTTTGCTTTGAATAGCCGTTATACTTAACGTTTTGGTTATCAGCATAGGGCATTTTCTTGGAAAGCGTATTCGATACTCAGTTAGAATTGAGTGATGCAGAAATGCATCTATATAGCCGACAAATTTTATTGGATGGCTGGGATATTGAAGCACAAGAAAAATTAAAACTTGCCAATGTGCTGATTGTGGGGTGTGGCGGGATTGGCTGTTTAAGTGCAGAATTACTAGCACGTGCAGGCGTGGGTAAAATCACACTAATTGATGCCGATGTGATTGAAACCAGTAATTTACAACGACAAATGGCTTATACCCCCGCAGATTTAGGCTTTTATAAAGCTGAAATTCTTGCAAAAAGACTAATGCAAATTAACCCTTATATCGAAATTGTTAGTTTAACCACGCTGTTAGATGCGAAAAATGTGGGTACTTTAATTGCCCAACAAGATCTGGTTTTAGATGGTTGTGATAATTTCAGCACCCGCTATCTAGTTAATCAATATTGCCGACAATTCAATGTGCCTTTACTCAGTGCCTCTGCCATTGGTTTTCATGGGCAAATGTTTATGGTTGAAGGGGACTCAGCGTGTTATGAATGTCTGTTTCCGAAAGAACAACATGCCAATGAAAGTTTGCGCTGCGCCGACAGTGGCGTATTGGCCACCACTCCCAACGTCATGGCCAGTTTACAAGCCCATCATGCTTTGTTGTACTTGGGTTTAGGCAACACCGCGCTGAAACAAAAGCTATTACTTTGGGATGGTTTAAGCATGAAACAACGCTTATTGTCTTTTGATCAAGATCACAACTGTCCAGTTTGTCAGGCAAGATAGCCTTTTTACAGGTCAATTTTTTGTTAAACTCACACTACTTTAATATGACTCAGACATGATGAAAAATAATATCTGGTTAGATGGTTTACGTTCAGTTGCTCGCATGGGTGAAACTGCCGTAGTGGCAGCCAAAGCAGGCATTAAATATGCCACTGAAAAGCCAAGTAATGCCAAACTCATGCGCGAAACATTTGAATCTTTAGGTTCAACCTACATTAAACTTGGGCAGTTTATTGCTAGCACACCATCATTGTTCCCACGTGAATATGTCGAAGAATTTCAAGGTTGTTTAGATCAAACCCCAACTTTGCCGTTTAGTTATGTGCAGCAGGTATTGGCATCTGAATTTGCAGGGCGCAATTTAGATGAAATATTTGCCTCAATAGATGAAAAGCCTTTAGCTTCAGCATCGATTGCACAGGTACATGCTGCAAAATTGGTAAGTGGCGAAGATGTGGTGATTAAAGTGCAAAAACCGGGGGTAGAAACTATTCTCTATACCGATTTAAACGTCTTGCACTGGGCGACCAAACTGCTCGAAAAAGCTGTGCCTAAAGTCAAATTTGCGTCATTGGCCGATATTGTCGAAGAAATCAAAACCCGTATGGTGCGTGAAGTCGACTTTATTGAAGAAGCACGTAACTTAGATGATTTTATTAATTATCTGAATGTGACCCAAAACAAAAAAGCCACTGCACCTAAGGTTTATCATCAATATTCCACCCGTCGAGTATTGACCATGCAGCGCTTGTATGGCGTACCTTTGACCGATTTTGATGTGGTGAAACAAGTATCCAACGACCCATCGCAAGTGTTGATTACTGCCATGAATACATGGTTTGGTAGCTTGATGATGTGTAACAGTTTTCATGCCGATTTACACGCAGGTAACCTGATGTTACTTGAAGATGGACGTGTCGGCTTTATTGATTTTGGTATTGTTGGACAGCTAAATCCTGAAGTGTGGACCGCATGTATGGCATTTATGGATGCTCTGCAAAATACCAACTACACACTTATGGCGGAAAATATGCTCAAAATGGGCATGACCGACAAGCAAATTGATACTCAGGTTTTAGCAGCAGATTTAGAGCGTTTATTTGGTGGTGTATTGCTGGCCGATCCTCAAGAATTGCTGACTTCTAACCCCGCTGATTTAAATGACATAATGCTCGATATGGTTGCTGTGGGTGAGCGTCACGGAATCCGTTTCCCACGTGACTTTGCTTTACTATTCAAGCAAATGTTGTACTTTGACCGTTTCATGCGCGTTTTAGCACCCTATACCGATATTTATGCCGATCAACGATTGCAGATGGTACAAAGCATTGATCCGAATTTATTGTTAAATCATTAATTACCCATATTGGTCGAATCAAGTCTTCTGGTTGCATATTTTAAAGCCACCGATCTTTTGTTTTATAAATTCAGTGTGGCTTTAAAATAGGGTAAACATCTCTTTTAATAGAAGGAGATCGTTGACTTTAAAATGAAATATAGAGTGTGATCATGGACGTAATTATCATTGAAGGCTTAAAGGTAGAAACAGTCGTGGGCTGTTTTGCATGGGAGCGTCAGATTCAACAACCGCTCATGTTGGATTTGATCATTGCCACCAATTTAAGCCAAGCTGCAGCTTCAGATGAGCTGCAAAACACGCTCAATTATGCAGAAATTTGCAGCATTTCAGCGCAAGTGATTCAGCAGGCTGCGCCAAAATTGATTGAGCATGCCGCACAATTGGTTGTGGATGCACTTTTTACGACTTTTGCAGCTATTGAATCCATTACCATCACCATTCGTAAACCTGCCATTATTCCAGAAGCCAATTCTGTAGGAATTCGTCTTGAACGCCACCGAAACGATTTTTGCCCTCGCACTGGCGAGTAACTGCGAAGCACCACGTCAGTTTAAAAGTGCCTATCAGCAAATTGCTGCATTGGGTGAAGTGCAATTTTCGCATATTTATCTGATTCCATGCCGTGATGGGATTGGTGCAGACTATTGGAATTCTGCTTGTTTGCTAAAAAGCCGTTTAAGCTTTGAGCAGCTGAATATCATCCTCAAAGAATTGGAAGTTGCAGCAGGGCGTGTGCGTCCATCGCATGATATTCCGCTGGATATTGATATTATTGCGTGGGGTGAAAATTTAGCTCAAATGCAATTCAATCCGAAAAAACTGCCACTGGCTTTAGATGTTAAAATTCCAATGTGGGATATTTGGCAAGATGAGGCTTTTGTGCATCCAGAGCATGACTACCCAATTGTGAGTTGTGAAGAATAAATCAGCCAATAAAAGGGGTAGATTCGTACTACACATCTTTAAATTTTGGCTGTGATCTGTGATCTCGTTTCGGTTAACATCACCGTGTCATATCTTGCTGATATATTTGTATGAAAAACCATCAAAAACAATATTTTTCTGTATTTATACGGCTTTGCACTTAAAAAATATCCACAAAATCTGCGGATAAATCTTGGGATAAGTCAAGATCGGCTCTTTCTCTGTTATTTTTTGATCGTTTTAATCGAGATGTTTTCTATTCCAATGACATAAAAAAACGCCCACAATTGTGAGCGTTTAAGTGTTATCAATTCATTAAATATAATAACTGGTCTTGGTCATGAGCTTGGAAATCGCAGTCATGGTCAAACGTACAGGTACAGGCAAATCTACACCACCTGCTTTGAGCGCCGTATCGCGATGATGCAATTCATCTTCATTCATTTGGACTAGAATTTTACGTGAACGATCATCTTGTTCGGGTAACTGGCTGATATGATGTTCTAGATGCAGGCTCACTTGACGTTCAGTTTCTGCGACAAAGCCTAAACTGTATTTATCGCCCGCAATACCTGCTATTGCACCCATCCCAAAAGATAAACCATACCATACAGGATTAAGCAAACTGGTATGGCTGTCTAACTCTTTTAAGCGGTCTTCGCACCATGCTAAATGGTCTTGTTCTTCAATCGCTGCCTGTTCCATTTCACGACGTACATTAGGCAATTTCGCAGTTAAAGCCTGACCGTGATATAGGGCTTGCGCACAGACTTCGCCACTATGGTTTACTCGCATTAAGCCTGCAACATGACGTGCTTCACTCACTGCCAATTTTGTTTCAACCGTATTGCCTGGGTTTTCTCGTTGAGCCGAAGTTGTGCCAGGTACTAAACTACGCAAGGCTTGGTCAAATGAATGAATAAACTTGTCGATGCCTGTGTAATGACGCATGAAATTAATCCTCCAAAGAGTCTTGTGCAGTATCTAACATTGGCTTGAGCTTTAACAAGAGCCAAAGGGTGAAAACAGCACTTAAAACAGCAGTAATACTAAATAGAACTTTTAAATCAATTTCTAAGACGCTTAAAATTAAAATCGAAAAAATGGCAGATGACACCATAAAAATGGCGTTGAGAATATTATTGGCAGCAACCACACGTGCACGGTGCGAACGAGGGGAATAAGCTTGCATCATGGCATATAAGGGTACAATGTAAAAACCGCCACTAATGCCCAGCAAAGTGACTGCGCACATGACATGATAATAGCTCCACCCTTGCTGAAAGACTTCGCTTAATCCCAAAAGTGCCCCCGTTTTTTCCGGTACAAAAGCCAATGCGCCCGCCAAATAAAAAGCAAAAATGGTTAAACCGACTGCGCCAATAGGCACCATTTTAATATTGACCTCTGTACCGCCTATTTTACGGCACAGCAAAGAACCTACACCAATACCTACAGAAAATAGCGTCAGTAGTAAACTCACCACGTTTTCAGAGGCATGCAGATTTTGTTGAGTGAGTTGGGGAATTTGGGTTAAATAAGTTGCCCCATAAAACCAGTACCAAGAATTGCCCAATAAAATGAGAAAAATCATGGGTAGGCTTTTGGCATATTTTAATGTCTGAAAACTGGTACGGAAAAAATTCCAGTCAATTTGGATGTCGGGTGCTGTAACGCGTTGCGTCAGTACAAAACGGCTTGAGACATAACCAATCAGTGCAATAATCACCACAGTTAAGCTAATCCAGACTAAATTTCCTGCAGATACTGAAATCACTGCACCGCCTAGAATCATCCCTAATAAAATTGCAATAGATGTACCTGACTGGAAAATTGCATTCCCCGACATCAGTTCATGCGGTTTTAGCACTTCAGGCAAAATGGCGTATTTAATTGGACCAAAAAAGGTCGATTGTGCGCCCATTAGAAAAAGGGCAGTCAGCAACAACCACAAACTTCCTAACAAGAAACCTGCAGTCGCAATCAGCATGATGATAATTTCCAGCAATTTGATGGCACGTACCAATTGGGCGCGTTCATACTTGTCTGCCAGCTGTCCTGCGGTGGCAGAAAAAATGAAATAGGGCAAAATAAACAGCAAGGCAGCCAAATTGTTGAGGGTGCTGACATTTGCAGATTGCTGGCTAATCAATCCATAGGTAAAGACCAAAAGCAGCGCTTGTTTATATACGTTATCATTGAGTGCGCCAAAGAATTGGGTGAGAAACATCGGCAAAAAGCGACGACTCTTTAACAAATGTTCATTTTTTTTCATGCGTGATTAACTTCGTTTAGTTTTATTAAGAAATGTGACCGCTTGATATAATTGTACAGAAAATCATGTATGATGTTTCAAGTCTTGTCACTGATGTAAAAATCAAATAAATTGGTGTTTATACGCGGGTTGATTGGGGTTTTTCCATAAAAATTAAATCAGTTTAGAGTTTTTTTATGCTTGTAAATACAAACTTTAAAAAATCAGTACTGTGTTCCAGTATGCATGCCATTTTATGCTGGAATATGCCGAAAAAGCTCGGATTAAGTCTGTTTTTAGGTTTAGTTGCATCTTCAAGTTTTGCAGAAAGTCTTAAGGTACCTAACTCCAACACCCAACTCGCTGAAAATCGTACATTACTGCAGACTCCAACTGCTGAAGAAGCACAAAATTTAGCGGAAGAAATTAAACAATTGGCTGCAGCACAAGGAAAAGACAGTGCCGAAGATCTGCAAAAAATTGAAGAAGCTTTAGAGCAAACACAAACGCCTGAATTTAATAGTCTAGAAATGCTGAAACAGCAACAACAGGCAGGGGCATCTTTTGCTGAATTTCAGCCTATCGAGTTTGAAGACTTAGAAGATTTACCCATTGCACCTGTAGATCAGCAACTTGCCAATGAAATTTTTCAAGTAGCCCAACAAGCTAAACAAGAAGCGATGCTAGACCGCAATGGTCAAGAGCCTGAAACATTGGTGCAAGATGCGACACAGCAGGAGGTGCTACAAATTGATCAAGCGCCTGTAAATATTGATCAACTCATGACAAGCATTCAGGCAGACAGAAATTTTGTAGTGGAAGCCAATCCCTCAGACACCTTGACTGAATTGGGTTGGATGACGCAGGTCGAAAATGCCGATAAACCCGGTTTTTTCAGACGTTTATTGTATAAAGTCCGTCCACCGCGTGAGCTAAACACAGCCAAAGTGCCGCGTATTAGTGCTGATGTAGTCATTACCGCAAATAGCGCTAATGGTACACAAGACTCAATTGGACAAGTGTCGCCCAATGCTTATCGTACAGCGGTAGATCAGTTAAGTGCCAATATTAAGGCTAAATTGTCCAGTTTTACCCAGGAATCTTTTGCAGATTTTCCATCTGCATTGCCACAATTGCGTACGCTGTCAAATCAGGCTGCGCAAGCGGTGGGTTTTTATAATGCCGAGTTTAAGTTTGAAAAACTCAGCGAAAGCCGCGTGCGAGTGCATGTTGTGCCAAATCCACCTGTGGCGATTAAACAGCAAAATATTGAATTTACAGGCGAAGGACAATACGAGGCACAATTTCAGGTTATTGGTGTCTTGCCTGATCAAGAAGTAGATGATGTGTTTAATCATGGTTTGTATGAACAAACCAAAAAACGCATTACCGATGCAGCTTCAGATAACGGTTATTTTGATAGTTACTGGCGTCTGCATGACGTGAAAGTCGCTCAACCTCAAAATACAGCCGATATCAATTTACGTTACGAAACAGGCGAGCGTTATAAACTCGGTAACGTCGAATTTCGTATGAGCGATCCAAACCAAGAATTCCCTTTGGATATGGATATTCTGCAAAGTTTGGTCACTTGGCAGGACAATGCCGACTATACTTTTTGGCGTGTGAATGGTTTGGCCAACAACCTCACCAACTCACGTTATTTTAACTACACCTTGGTGGATACAATTCGTCCTGATCCTGTAGAGCATCCTTTGGAATTACCGCCTGATATTCAGGCTTTGGTCGATCAACAAAAACTCTCCATTTACGAGGCCACAGCAGCCGATCAAAAACGGGTGGTATCATCTCAGGAAGTGACACAATCTGTGGTGAACGAAGCTGAGTTTGCAGGAACAGAAGAAGGCACCAGTAATGATAAATTGCGCATACTACAAGCACAGCAAGAAGATAAACAATCGGAAGAAGAACGCTTAAAACAACAGGCACGTATTGATAAAAAAATTCCTGTGATTGTGACTTTAAATGCAGACCGCTTAAATAGTGCCGAAGTCGGTGCAGGTTTTGGAACTGACACAGGCGTGCGTTTGCGTGGGCAATATCGCCGTGCCATTGTCAATAAACGTGGTCACTCTTTCGATGCCAACTTGGAGCTTTCGCAAATTCGTCAAGCCATTGATGGACGCTATAACATTCCTTATAACCATCCACTGAATGATTATGTTGCGTTGGTTGGCGGTTATGAGCGTGAAGAACGTGACGATGTTGCACAAGGTGGCGGCTTGATGATTGAATCTGCGGTTGCAGGTGTAGACCGTGTGATTAAAAAACCAATGGGCAGTTGGCAACATACTTTTGGTTTACGTTATCGACTAGATCGCTTGACCGAAGATGGCACTGTGTTTTTAACTAAACCTGATGCGTTTATTGCCAATGGTGACGTCGAGCAACAATCGTTATTGCTTGGCTATGAAGTTTCACGTACTGACAGCAACCGTCGTGTTAATCCAAGCAAGGGTTTCCGTCAAATTTATAAAGTAGAACTAGGAAGTGAATCACTGCTCAGTGATGCAGATTTAGCCATTCTGAATGCAGGTTGGCGTTTTATATATTCATTGGGTGAAAATGACGACCATCAGTTTGTCGGGCGTAGTGACTTAGGTTATATCTACACCGAAGATTTTAATAAAGTGCCGTATAACTTGCGTTATTTTACCGGAGGCGACCAGTCTTTACGTGGCTTTGACTACAAGTCTTTATCACCACAAATCGAAGGCTTTAAAATTGGTGGTCAGGCTTTGGCAGTAGGTTCATTAGAATATAACTATCAATTCAAAGAGGGTTGGCGCGCAGCCGTATTTAGTGATTTTGGTAATGCTTACGATAAAGACTTTAGCAACGATCCCGAATATAGCGTAGGTCTAGGGGTGCGTTGGGCATCACCGATTGGTCCAATTCGGATAGATGTGGCTTCTGGCATTTCAGATGACAATCATCCAATCCGTTTACATTTCTTTATTGGCTCTCAACTATAAATTTAAGACTTAGAGAACATTATGGCTGAAGTTGAACAGCAACCAGTAATCCCAGTAACGCCACCTAAAAAGCGTCGAATACTCAGGAGTGTTTTATTGTCACTGCTGTTGATGCTGGTGTTATTGGTGTCCGCTTTGGTGTTGATGTTCTCAACAGACCGTGGCTCAAAGTTCTTATTAGATAGTGTGTTGCAGCGCCAAGAAATTATTCATTATGAATATGAAGGCGGTAATTTATGGCGCGGGATTATTTTGCGCAATATCATCGTCAGCTTAAAACCTGTTGATGTCAAA
The DNA here is from genome assembly GCF_021602765.1 of Acinetobacter sp. KAM396. Taxonomy (NCBI): domain Bacteria; kingdom Pseudomonadati; phylum Pseudomonadota; class Gammaproteobacteria; order Moraxellales; family Moraxellaceae; genus Acinetobacter; species Acinetobacter sp. KAM396. The sequence goes on along the minus strand of NZ_BPPH01000008.1, from coordinate 13,699 downwards.
ATTGACCGTGCCGATGTCATTCTTGGTTGGCGTGCCATACTAGATAAGGAAATCCATCTTAACCGTGCCGATGTGCGTAATCTGCGGATTTATCCAAAAGGCCCACCGAGTGATGATCCATTCAAATTCAATGAAATCCGTTTACCTTTTGTTTTGCGTTTAGATACTGCCGATGTCGATCATTTATTGATTCAAACCGCTTCTGGAACTCAGGTCGAGTTTTACGATATTCATTTAAACAATGCCTTATGGTCAGGCACAGAGCTTAAATTTGAAGACTCCAAGATGGATATGGAGTATTTGAATGTACGTAATGCCATAGGCAATATGAAGTTTGAGGGTAAATATCCGCTTAATGTGGTGGGGGTTTTAAATATCCCATCTTTACATAACAGCTTAAATATTCACGATATTAAGGTGGTTGGCAAAGGCACGCTCGATACAGTTCAGGCAGGTGTTGCAACAAATACGCCTGACTTGCTCACAGGATGGGTAGTGTTGCACCCTATGCGCAAACAAGTGCCCATGTTTGGTGAGTTACAATTTAAAGACTACCGTTGGCCGATTTTGACCGAGCAGGAACTTTTTACTCAAGCGGGCGCAGCCAAATTTAAAGGCGACATTAACCGTTTAGATATTGATGTCAATACGGATTTGAGTGGTAAAAATATTCCTAAAGGTCAATATTCAGGTTTGATGTATACCGATTTAGTTCATCAACTGAATATCAGTAATTTAAATGCACAACTCATGCAAGGTGCAGCTAACTTGGCGGGTATCGTCAATTGGGATAAAAAAGTGAGTTGGGATTTAACAGGGCGTTTGGATAAAATTAATCCTAAAGATCCAATAATTCCTCAAGTGGTCAAAGACTTTTTACCGCCAAGTTTAGATGCCAATTTGACTTCTAAAGGTCATTTGGAAAAAGGTACGCATTTAACTGCACAAGTTGATTTTGACCAATATGAAACTTGGAATTTAAAACTCGATCAAAACCCTGCGCAGGGCAAAGCGGCGAATCCTATGCTGCTTGATGTGCGTTGGAATAACATAGACCGTGCTGTGCCGTATGTGGGTTGGTTAAAAAGTGAGTCGGGTGATGTGCAATTGGCCTTAGTAGAAGGTCAGCAAGATATTTTTGTGGCGAGTAAAGTCAGCACACATGAAAAAACCATGTTACCTGCGGGCATGTACCAAGCCAAATTGAATTTAAAGAATAATCGTTTAAATATTCCTAATTTTAAATTTGATACTGCAGATAGTCATTTGGCAGGCAGCGCCGTCATTGATTTACCAACTGATAAACGTCAGTTGAAATGGAATGCGGTATTGGCTGCGAAAAACTTTAATCCGCAAAGTATCAGCACCGCAGCACCTGTTAATGTGTTAAATGGGCAGTTTAAAGCCAATGGTTTTGCATTGCCGAATCAGCAAATTATTCATTTGAAAGATATTAATTTGACAGGGCGTTTGGTCAATCAAAATGAAAACGTACATTTAACTGGGCAAAGCACCATCGCTTTATTGTTCCATGATGTGAAAGCTGGTAGTGGCTTTAAAAGTTTTGCCGTGAATTATGATGGTGGGTTAAATGCCAGTGCCATTCAAGGCAGTGAAGGACATTTAAAACTAAAATTATCGGGTACGCCGGAACTAATTAAAATTAGCGACTTACGCCATAATGGTGTTGCAGGGCAAATTGTGGCGGATGGTTTGCTGCATTTGAATCAGGGGGTGAGCTGGAATTTAAACGCTTCTTTAATTCGCTTTAAGCCGCACTATTTTGTGTCCAGTGTACGTGGTGAATTATCGGGCAATATTCGCACTCAAGGTATTTGGTCAGACACTCAAAAACGGATCAACATTGAACGTCTGAATTTGGCAGGCATGCTCAATAATAAACCTGTACGTGGTACGGGGAATTTAGCTTTGTTGATTGATGACAATCAAAAAGGCTTTTTTCCACGACAGTTTGAAGCCAATAATCTATTTTTGTCTTATGCCAAAAATCAATTACAAGCGACGGGGAATGCACAAAATCTGCGTATTAAAGTCAATGCGCCTGCTTTATACGAAATTTATTCAGGGTTGCGTGGGCGAGCTTATGGCTATATCAATGTACAGTCGCAGCCACGCTTACAAGCCACTGCCAATCTTGCAGTTGATCAATTTAGTTTAAATAATATTTTTAGTGTGCGTAAATTGCGCCTACAAGGTGAGTTGCCAACTTCAGAAAATACACCAACACTGATGAAGGCATCCATTGAAAATTTACGCAGTGGTAACCGCGGCATTGATCACGGGCAAATTTCTTTGGCAGGTACACGTCAGGCGCATATTTTAAAACTTGAAGCTGAAAATAAGCTGAGTAAGTTTTATGTGCAATTGGCAGGTGGTTTAAATGCACAAAATGATTGGATGGGACAAATTCAGAAAGGGGATTTTGACTCGTTAAGAACCCACTTGGCACAGCGCCAAAACGCAGCCGTCATTTATCAACATAAAACCAATGAGCTGTATGTAGGTGCGCATTGCTGGATGAGTCAGCAAAGTCAATTGTGTTTTGATCAACCTATTCGCGTGAGTAAAACCAAAGCCAATGCTTCATTTGTAACTCAAAACTTAGACTTAAATGACTTTTCTGCATTTATGCCTGAAGGTTTGGCGATTACAGGTAAGGTCAATGGATATGCCAAAGCGGCATGGGCAAAAGGTCAAAAGCCAAAAATTGATGCTCATTTGGTAACGCGTGATGGCGTCATTGGACTTGCTGGGGACGATCCGCAAGATATTGGCTCTACCTTGCGCTATGAACAAGTGGCTGTGGTCGCAAAAAGCATTGCCGAAGGGCTGAAATTGCGTGTAGATGTGAAAACACCTGAAATTGGTACGGGTTATGCCAATCTACTAATCGATCCTTACGCTAAAAATATGCCAATGCGCGGTGAAATTGCCTTTGATCAGGTACAACTCAAAGTTTTTAAACCGTTTGTTGCCGATGTGCGCACAATGGCAGGGACTTTGTCTTTTGCAGGGAAAGTCAACGGGACTTTGACTTCACCATTGCTCACAGGTGAAATGCGCCTGAAAGATGGTGCGATCAGCATGATTTCGTTACCTGTAAATCTGACCAATGTGCAGGTCTATTCCTCTATCCGCCAAGATCAAGCCAGCATTAATGGCGCATTTAACAGCGGTGGTGGTGTAGGGCGTTTAACGGGCAGTGTGGATTGGAAAAATGATCCGCGTATTCAGTTAAATTTAAACGGTAAAGACTTATTAATTCGTCAAGCACCGCTAATTACTGCAATGATTACGCCAGATGTATCCTTAGATGTTTTACCTTTCCAGAAAAAACTGAGTTTAAAAGGACGTGTAGATGTACCTCGGGCTTTAATTTCTATGCCTGAAGTGTCTGCACCTGTGGTTAACGTATCTTCGGATGTGCGTGTGGTGCATGAGGGACAAGATCAGCTGGCATTGTTGCGTTCAGCTCGTCCATGGGATATTCGTGCCGACCTTGAGCTGAATTTGGGTGATCGGGTTATTTTCCAAGGGTTTAATAGTCGTATTCCACTGCTTGGACGTTTGTATTTATCCCAACGTGGTTTAGAAACTGCAATGCGTGCCAATGGTGCGATTGGGGTAAGCCAACGTGTGAAAATTGAAGCCTATGGACAAAGTCTGGATTTGAACCGTGCAATTGCGCGTTTTAATGGCCCAATTTCTAACCCAACTTTAGACATGGATGCCAATAAAAACGTACAGGGCAGTATGGTCGGCTTTAGAGTCACAGGCACAGCCAGTAGTCCGAATATTCAGGTGTATAACGATGCAGGCTTATCTGAACAAGAAGCATTAAATGCCTTGATTACAGGTCGTATCAATGAAGGTACCAGTGGCTTGAGTCAGACCGAAAGCTTTAAGTCAGACGTCAACAATACCATTGCCGCGGCTGGTATTAGTATGGGCTTAGGGGGTACACGTGCCTTGACCAATCAAATTGGACGCACCTTTGGTTTAAGTGGCTTGGCGCTTGATGCTCAGGGTACAGGTGATGATACCCAAGTCAGTTTGACGGGTTATATCACCCCAGACTTGTTTATCCGTTATGGCGTAGGGGTTTTCACACCTGTCAATAAATTGACTTTGCGCTATCAAATGAATAAACGATTGTATTTGGAAGCCAGCCAAGCTTTAGAACGTGCCGTGGATATTTTCTATAACTGGCGCTTCTAACAGCAACCTTACTTTAAAATGCGTTCTATCAGAGCGCATTTTTTAAGCTTGTGCATGGATAGTTTCGTATTTATGTCAACTTTTGATTATCATAAGCACAACAGGAGAGCTTCAATGAAAAAGATTTTGGTGGTGACTGCAGTGCTTGCATTAATGGGTTGTGCAGAAAAGAAACCCTTAACCCCTGAAGAACAATGGCAAGGCTATTGCCGAAGTGTTGGCAATGCTGCGCGTACCATCATGCTAGATCGTCAAAATGCGATTGAAAAAGAACGTGCCATTGAGCATGCCAATAAAATTGAAGATGACATTACCCGTAATTTTATCTCAGAGATTATTGAGCAAGTATATGCATTGCCACTTGAAGAAATTAATGCTGATGTTGATGCGGCACGTGAAAAAGTCCGTGCGAAATTTACCGAAAAATGTATTGCGACACCTCATGATAAAATGCCTAATTACAAACCGTTCTAAAGGAACGGTTTTTTTGTGAAATAAAATTGAAACATGTTTTGAAGTTTTTACTATTTTTTACTGATAAATAATCTAAGTTAATCAAACGTCTAAAACAAAATTAATAACAAATAAATTGTGACAAGATCTAAATCTTAAAACTAGTAAAGCTTATCTTTTTCATGAATAATAAAAAAACAACAACAGTAGGAGCGCATAATGGAAGTAGTTGCTTACCTGCAGAATGCAGATTTGCTCTTAGAAGATGAACAAGGTGTCGCGGTGATTGGCGGCAGTTATTATGTGTTGAGTTTAGGTGATCGGTTATACTTACGTCAGCAAATTGATGCACTTGCAAAGATATATCAAGTTCAAATTACATTTACCAGCGCAGAACATTGCATGCTGCATGAAGATGAAATTCAAGTCAAGTTTGAAGGTAGTCGTGAACAATTACAGCACTATCTTCAAGCCACAACAGTACACTAAGGTGGAATATCCAATACAGGTAAAAAGAGGCAACATTTAGTTGCTTTTTTTTGATGGTTAATTTTAGTCAAAAGTTAATATGTGCAAGAAAAGCGTGTTCTAAGTATTGATTTTGCTTAATGTATAAACGATATGAGGATCATTTATTTATAAAATAACGGGCATCACGAAGAAACACTTGTAGTGCATTAACTTTTAACTGGAATTTTAGTAAAATTTAGCAGTCCATATTATTTGCGTAGCTTTATTTAAAGCAGGAATACGTAAATAATTTTTTAAAAAAGAGGAATAACACCGTGCTAGAAGCTTACCGCCAACACGTTGAAGAACGTGCCGCACTCGGAGTCCCACCGAAGCCACTTGACGATGCTCAAACAGCTGCATTAGTTGAATTATTAAAAAACCCACCAGCTGGCGAAGAAGCATTTTTAGTTGATTTACTAGAAAACCGTGTGCCTGCAGGTGTTGACCAAGCGGCATACGTTAAAGCTGCTTTCTTAGCTGCTGTAGCAAAAGGTGAAGCAACCTCTCCACTCGTTTCTAAAGAGCGTGCTGTTTACTTACTAGGCACAATGCTTGGTGGTTATAACGTAGCACCTTTAGTAGACCTTTTAGACAATGCTGAATTGGGTGGCTTAGCAGCTGAAGCATTGAAAAAAACTTTGCTTGTATTTGACGCATTCCATGACGTAGCAGACAAAGCAAAAGCAGGTAACGAAAACGCGAAAGCAGTTTTACAATCTTGGGCTGATGCTGAGTGGTTCACATCGCGTCCAGATGTTCCTGAAGAAATCAAACTTACAGTCTTCAAAGTAACTGGCGAAACCAACACTGATGACTTGTCACCAGCACAAGACGCATGGAGCCGTCCAGACATTCCATTGCACGCAAATGCGATGTTGAAAAACGTACGTGATGGCATCAACCCAGAAGTTCCTGGTGAAGTTGGTCCATTAAGCCAAATCAAAGAATTGATCGCCAAAGGCAACCAAGTTGCTTACGTCGGTGACGTTGTAGGTACAGGTTCAAGCCGTAAATCTGCAACAAACTCTGTACTTTGGTTCTTCGGTAACGAAATTCCACACATTCCAAACAAAAAAGAAGGCGGTTACTGCTTAGGCGGTAAAATTGCGCCAATCTTCTTTAACACAATGGAAGATGCGGGTGCGTTACCTGTTGAGATCGATGTTTCTAACATGAACATGGGTGATGAAATCACGCTTAAAATCGACCATGCTGCTGCTAAAGTAGCAGCGTTCAAAGACGGCGTACAAATCGCTGAATCTGAACTTAAAACTCCAGTGCTTCTAGACGAAGTACGTGCGGGTGGTCGTATTAACTTGATCGTTGGTCGTGGTTTGACAACTAAAGCGCGTGAAGCTTTAGGTCTTGCACCATCTACTTTGTTCCGTACTCCAGTACAACCTGCTGACTCTGGTAAAGGCTTCACTCAAGCTCAAAAAATGGTAGGTCGCGCTTGTGGTCTTCCAGAAGGTCAAGGTGTTCGTCCAGGTACTTACTGCGAACCTAAGATGACAACTGTTGGTTCTCAAGATACAACAGGTCCAATGACTCGTGACGAATTAAAAGACTTAGCATGCTTAGGTTTCTCTGCAGACCTCGTTATGCAATCTTTCTGTCACACAGCTGCGTATCCAAAACCAGTTGACGTACAAATGCAACACTCGCTTCCTGACTTCATCATGAACCGTGGTGGTGTTTCTTTACGTCCAGGTGACGGTATTATCCACTCTTGGTTAAACCGTATGCTTCTTCCAGATACAGTAGGTACTGGTGGTGACTCGCATACTCGTTTCCCAATTGGTATTTCATTCCCAGCAGGTTCTGGTCTTGTAGCGTTTGCTGCAGCAACTGGTGTTATGCCACTTGACATGCCTGAGTCTGTACTTGTGAAGTTCAAAGGTAAAATGCAGCCTGGTATCACGCTTCGTGACCTTGTACATGCGATTCCTTACTACGCAATTAAAGAAGGTGACTTAACTGTAGAGAAGAAAGGTAAGAAAAACATCTTCTCTGGTCGTATCTTAGAAATCGACTTAACAGAAATGGAAACTGACTTGACTGTTGAGCAAGCATTTGAATTATCTGATGCTTCTGCTGAACGTTCAGCTGCTGGTTGTTCTATCACACTTTCTGAAGAGAAAGTTGCTGAATACCTTCGTTCAAACATCACTATGCTTAAGTGGATGATCTCTGAAGGTTATGGCGACGCGCGTACTATGGCTCGTCGTGTTGAGAACATGGAAAAATGGTTAGCGAACCCATCACTTCTTAAAGCTGATGCTGACGCTGAATACACGAAAGTGTATGAAATTGACCTTGCCGACATCAAAGAACCTATCCTTTGCTGCCCGAACGATCCAGATGATGCAAAACTTCTTTCTGACGTTCAAGGCGACAAAATTGATGAAGTATTCATCGGTTCTTGTATGACAAACATCGGTCACTTCCGTGCTGCTGGTAAGCTATTAGACAAAGTTCCTGGTGGTTCTTTATCTACTCGTCTATGGTTAGCGCCTCCAACTCGTATGGATGAGCGTCAATTGATGGAAGAAGGCTTCTACAACACTTATGGTAAAGCTGGTGCACGTACAGAAATGCCAGGTTGTTCATTGTGTATGGGTAACCAAGCACGTGTAGCGCCGAACACAACTGTTGTATCAACTTCTACACGTAACTTCCCGAACCGTTTAGGTCAAGGTGCAAACGTATACTTAGCTTCTGCTGAGCTTGCATCTGTTGCTGCGGTACTTGGTAAGTTACCAACACCAGAAGAATACCAACAGTACGCTTCTCAAATCGACAGCATGTCTGCTGACATCTACAAGTACTTGAACTTTGACAAGATGGAAAGCTACACAGACGCTGCTGCGAACGTAGACACTAAAAAAATTGCTGCTGCTCAGTTGACCTAAGTCAGAAAAAGCAAAGCTGAATAAGCTTTGCTTTAACGCAAAAGCAAATTTATGATTTGTTTGAGTGTTGAGCAATAAGTAAGGTAAGGGCTGATGATTCAGCCCTTATTTTTTTGTAAAATTACCACTCATCTTAAAATAATGAGATGCATCTCACAAAATATATAAATTTCGATATATAATTAAAGAATAAATATAATTTTTGGTAAAAAACTTAATTAAATTAAATGTTTATTTTTAATTTTTTTAAAAAATTGTTTATTTTTTAGTAGCTTACTATAATGAAAAAAAGAAATTGTATGTTTTTTGAAATTTTTAGTTAACTTCTCATCTGCACGCAGCTTTTAAGATTTCAGACGCCAAAATATAAAACTGAGATGTTCACATGAATATAATTGAAACAGTTTTTGACTTTAAAGCGCTTTCAACGCAGCAACAGCACTATTTTTTTGAAAAATTATATCAATTTGACCAAATAATTTTCCCTAATTCTAGCTTAGAGGAATTCAAAGCATTTGTTTATGCGCCAGATGCGATTGCAGTGACGATTATTCATTATCACTGTAATGGAGAATTAGTTGGGCAAAACGTCATTCCTATTCTTCAGATTCAGTGCAATAACCAAACTATGTATGTCGTGAATTCACGTGCAGGTTTTTTGCCCGAATACCAAAAGCAAAACCTCACTATTCAAAGTGCGGTTAAAGCGATGTTGAATAGACGTTTTAAACATCCATTTATTCCTTTATGGTTCGTCATTACGATTAACCAGCCTAAAATATATTCTTTATTTGCCTCACGTTCACAAAACTTTTTCCCAAGGGTGGGGAAAAGTACACCGAAAGAATATTGTGAAATCTTAAAGATTATGGCGGCGCGTTATCCAGAAGTGCAAAAACGCTGCAATGGTGTTTATGTGCATGAAACTACGTCTCCAATGCGAAATGTAGCGCAATTGGAAAGCTTAAGAGCGCATCAAGATGTACACTGCAATTTCTTTTTACAACATGCTCCTGACTATTTTGATGGTTGGGGGATTATGTGCATTTGTAAGTTAGACAGTCGCACATTATCAGAAACGGCTATGAATTTAGCGCTAAATCGTAAAGTTAGTTAATTGCTAGAAAATATAAAATTTGAAGGTTTGCATATTGCTCAACTGGTGTAGCATCTAAAGTAAAAGAGCTTCTATAAACAAACACAACATTCAATGCCATGCAGTAATCTGACATCACATGATGACATTTCTTTCTCGTTTATAGCTGCAACTTATTGCGTAAAGTAATGGTCTTGGTGTTTACAGTTACGACAAAATAATGACACGTAATTTTCTGCGTCATAATCGACTGTCAGTTCATCAGAACCACAATGCATGCAGCGTTTGAGTGAATAAAATTTAAGTCGCGCTTCAATTTTTTTCCATGAACGCCAAACGGGTTGGAAGAAAATTCGCTCGTCATATCCTAAAAATCGGAAGAACAAAATTTCGCTCATATAACTGAACGGTAAATTAGGTGGACGTGGCAGTGTCGAGGTTTCCCATTTTTCATTTACTGCACGTTCACGATACTGCTGTAAGGTTTTTTTTAGCAAGTTGGTATTAATAAAGTTTTCGTTGCGCGGTTTAAGTGCTTTTTGTTGGTACAAATATTCCAGTGCAGTTTGGATTAAGTAATAAATTTGTCCAACCGCAAGAACGTCTAGTAAGCGGTAGCAAAAAGTTTGAAAACTATGGTTTCCCGCAATTTGTATGCCCCAAGTCCGACAATAAAACTGCATGAACTGCACAATTTCTTGATACAATAATAAGTACAGCGCATCTTTAACTTCATCTGCCGTTTTAAACGGTGTGCCCATGCTTAGGTTTTCATAAAACCAGTTGCGGAGTTGCTGGGCGATACTGAACAAACTGGGTTCTGAATATCCATCTAATCGGACATTAATGTAATATTGTTGTGCATTTTCGGCAAAATCTTTAGCAATCAGAATTTGTTCTTTCAGCAAGTGTTTGATCATGCCGTGCTGAAAAAAATAGTTGGGGGTAATATTCAAATACTTAATTTTTTCCCAATCTATAAATTCTTCATGTGGAATATGTTCCTGTGCATGCTGATCTAAAATACTCAATAAGAATAATTTATCTATAAAACGCAGCTGATTTAATTCGCGTTCAGGTGCATCCTGTTTTTTTAATTTTTGTTGTTCTTGCAAGCGGGTTTCCGCCATGATTTTTTTACGTTGCTGGGTGCAACTTGAGCAATGACAGTTTTGTTGTTGGCTATTTTGAAAGATGCGATGTTCACAATGGCTACATTGGTGAAAATTTAATTCCTGCTCATATTGTTCTGCTTCTACCCAATACATAGATGCCTGACACAAAGGGCATAATGTGCTTTCATCTAATTGTTTTTGCAGAATTTGTAGCATTGTGAAATAGAAGCTCAAGTAAATGGTTATATAGCATTATACATGCCTTGTGAACTGAAAAGGGGAAGCTTCTGTGCTTTTGATCATCATCAAAATTAGCATGTGTTGGTTGTATTTGAAGCGAAGTTGCGTATCGAAATATTAAATTTACAGCTAATAGCAATACAGGTATTGATTTATATCGTCTGCTTTTATGTTACTTGTACAGGATTAGTCCAGATAGGATTGAAAAGCTTGGGTTGAGCGCCCATATCAATCAGCAGTGTTAATTAAGATTGAAATAGATTGTGCGCAGACAGATGCTGAAAGTTGTCGTATGATCATTGCAACTTCACAAAAACAAGCGCATCGCCACAAAGAATGAGGACAAGATGAATATTGCAGCAAATCCTATGGTTGAAGCCAACCAAACTATCTATTTAAAAGACTATCAAAAACCTTCATTCTTGGTGGATGCTGTAGAGCTAGATATTCAAGTCTATGCAAATTACACCCAAGTGGGTGCAACATTGAAAATGCAGCGTCAGACTGCAGGCGATTTGGTGTTATTGGGGCGTGATTTAGAATTAAAATCCATTATTTTGAATGGTACTGAATTATCAGAAAGTGACTATCAATTAGATAGTGAGCAACTCTGCATTGCAAATGCACCCGATCAGGTCACGTTAGAAACCATCGTGATCATTCATCCTGAAAGCAATACGCAACTCGAAGGCTTATATCAGGCAAGTTCTGATTTATTTGTTACGCAAAATGAGCCTGAAGGTTTCCGTAAAATTACCTTCTATCCTGACCGCCCAGACGTATTATCGTTATTTACCACACGTGTCGAAGCCGATAAAAAATATCCTGTGTTGTTGGCAAATGGTAATTTGTTAGAAACAGGCGAAGCAGGTGAGGGTCGCCATTATGCGATTTGGCAAGATCCGACCAAAAAGCCAAGCTATTTATTTGCTTGTGTGATTGGTGATTTGGCAGTCATGAAAGACCATTACGTGACATCTGAAGGACGTAATGTAGCACTGGAAATCTATGCTGAAGAAAAAGACATTCCAAAATGCAAAATTGCCATGCAAGCGTTAAAACATTCGATGCGTTGGGATGAAGAGCATTATGGCCTACCGTATGATTTAGACAATTATATGATCGTGGCGACCAGTGCTTTTAATATGGGCGCAATGGAAAATAAAGGTCTGAATATTTTTAATACTTCATGTGTGTTGGCAGATGAAGAATACACCACAGATGCCGCAATTATGCGTGTGCAGTCTGTCATTGCACATGAATATTTTCATAACTGGACAGGGAACCGTATTACTTGTCGTGACTGGTTCCAACTATGTTTGAAAGAAGGTTTAACCGTTTTCCGTGATCAATCTTTCTCTGAAGATTTACAGTCTGCCGCAGTACAGCGTATTGATGATGTGGCGGTACTCAAAGCACATCAATTCCCTGAAGATTCTGGGCCGTTATCGCACCCACCACGTCCAGATCATTTTGTAGAAATTAATAACTTTTATACCGCAACAGTCTATGAAAAAGGTGCGGAAATTAACCGCATGATGTCAACTTTACTTGGTAAAGAAAAATTCCGTAAAGGAAGTGATGAATATTTCCGTCGTCATGATGGACAAGCAGTGACGGTTGAAGATTGGGTCAATGCTTTAAGCGCAGGTTCAGGTGTCGATTTATCTAATTTCCTGACTTGGTACAATCAACCTGGCACACCAAAACTTGAAGTGCAGGGCGAATACGATGCGACTACACAGGTTTATCGCTTAAATTTAAAACAAAGCCTGAAAAGTAATGCCAAATATCCAAATTTAAAAGCACTACCTATTCCTGTTGCACTGGCACTGTTCAATGCTGAAACAGGCGAGCAATTTATTTTGCAGTCTGACGCTTTGGTTGAGAATTCAGTGAAAGATGGCGTGTATTTGTTTGATCAGGGGCAAGCAAGTATTGAATTTAGTGGTGTAACAGCACATCCCGTTGTTTCTTTATTGCGTAATTTTTCTGCACCTGTGAATTTGGAATTTAACTATTCTAATGATGAATTGGCATTTTTAATGCAGCACGAAACCAATGGTTTTAACCAGTGGCAGGCGACTCAGACGCTATTGGAACGTATTTTATTGGAAGAACATGCGGCAGATACTTATTTGCAAGCCATGAAAAATACAATACCTGCTTTAATTGAAAAAGATCCTTTGTTGGCATCGCGTATTTTTGATGTTCCTTCCGAAAGCTATTTGGGCAGCCGCATAGATCAAAATTATCAACCTGAAAAAATTCAGCAACAACGCAATGCGTTGTTAGCTACATTAGCTCGGGAACTTGGTGCACTCTGCAAAGAAACCTATTTAAGTCTTGATCCAGACATGCAGCTAGATTTCTCTCAAGCGATGGGTGTACGTGCGTTAAAAAATATCATGTTGGCATTAATGGCACGTCAGGGCGATGCCGAAGCGTTTGAGTTGGCACAGCAGCAATACCATACCACTCGAAATATGTCTGAGCGTTTAGGGGCATTGCGTGTCTTGGTATGGAATGATGCACCGCAGGCCAAAGCTACTTTGGAAGATTTTTATTCACGTTTTAAAAATGAAGCTTTGGCACTTGATCAGTGGTTTATGGTTCAAGCTTCACATCCTAAAGCGACTGCTGAAACCATTCATGCATTAACTGCGCATCCTGATTATGATTTGGGCACACCAAACCGTATTCGTTCAGTCAGTGGAGGTTTAAATAGCAACCCTGTGAATACATGGAGTTTCGGTGTTCAGCATTTTATTGACTTAACCAAGTATTTGGACGACAAAAACCCAATTGTAGGTTCGCGTTTATTGCAAGTATTGTCACGTTGGTACACCTTGGCAGAGCCACAGCGTAGTCAAGTACAAGCTGCATTGCTAAGTTTGCAGTCTGTAGTGAAATCTAAAAACGTGGTTGAGACCTTAAATAGTATGTTAGGGGTTTAAACTATAAAATTAAAAGCCATTTCATCCATTCGTTGAAATGGCTTTTTTGTGGCTGGAATATATTAGATCTCTTGCGAAAGTAAAAACCACCTCAATCTAAGTTTCATGAGATATCAGAACTTAAACCGTTTTTCAGATTCTGAATTTAAACGCTTGGTTGGCGTACCTCGACCA